>MHIS01000021.1:12715-30894 GCA_001817635.1 Candidatus Colwellbacteria bacterium GWA2_46_10 | reverse complement strand
TGAGGCTAAAAAGGTTTTGGTAACTTCGGGGAGTCACAGAAAAAGACTAGAGGTTCCCGGTGGGAAAGAGTTTGATGGAAAAGGTGTCGCGTATTGCGCCACGTGCGATGCGCCTCTCTATCAAGACAAAGATGTGGCGGTTGTTGGAGGAGGAAATGCGGGATTGGAGTCGGTAATCGATTTGGAACCCTACGCCTCAAAGATATATCTTTTGCATCGCAGAGATGAGCTTAAGGGGGACCCGGTTAGCCAAGAAAAGATCAAGGGCATGAAAAAGGTGGAGATTATATACAACGCCGATACGCAAGAGATCATGGGTGACAAGTTTGTTACGGGGTTGCGATACAGAGACAACAAGACAGGAGAAGAAAAAACGCTTGCAGTGCAGGGAGTGTTCGTGGAGATCGGCATTGTTCCCAACAGCGACATCGTGGCAGATCTAGTTAAGTTGAACAGTAGGGGAGAAATCGTGGTGGATCACAAAACCCAACTCACAAGTGATCCGGGTATTTGGGCAGCGGGAGATGTAACAGATGTTTTGTACAACCAAAACAATATATCGGCAGGAGACGCTATCAAAGCGGTACTTAACATCTACGACCGCATTACTGGTCAGAACAGGGAAGTAAAGTAGTTAATACTCAACTGTCGCACATACCACAATCACATGGCTAAAAGAGTTATTAGCGTAAAAGTGAATAAGGACATTTCTTCAGAACCCCAGCTGAAGCCGAAAGTATTGAAGCAACTAAAGAGGGCATCTGCAGATTACAAGGCGGGGAGAAATGTATCCGGGAGTTTTTCTTCAATAGAAGATTTAGCCAAGCATCTGGGGATATAGGTGAAAGCTTATAGGAATACCCATCCAATAACTTTATAAAGTTATCTCTGTTTTGACTAACTTTATAAAGTTATGTATCATAATAATATGATGACTATTCGCCAAAAGCTTGAAATCATCAAAGCGACGCTTGGATTAACCCAAACGAAACTCGCTGAAAAATTAAGCGTGTCTTTTGTTGCTTTCAATAGCTGGTGGACTGGTAAATCAATACCCAGACCCAAAATGCAGGCCGCCATTGACGAGCTGTTTTTGCAAGTAACTGGGCAAAAAGTGATTCCAGCGGATCAACTGTTGGCAAAGAAAGACGCATTAGCCCAGAAATCACCTAAGTACAAAAGTGTTGTTTCGGAGATTCTGGATAACCCCGATATTCGCGACCAATTCATTTTGAAGCTTACTTACCATAGTAATAGCATTGAAGGAAGCACATTGACTGAGCCCGATACTGCTGCCGTACTTTTTGATAACGTGGCTCTCCCTAATAAAAGTCTGACAGAACAGTTGGAGGCAAAAAACCACCAGACAGCCTTGAATTATCTATTTGATTATGTTTCCAGAGAACAGAGAATCAATGAAGATTTGGTACTGAAACTTCATAGCATACTCATGAATGGTGTCAGGTCAGATGCCGGGCTTTATCGTCGCCACGCCGTACGTATTACCGGCGTTAACTTGCCGACGGCCAACTACATTCGGGTACCCGATCTTATGCCGAAAGTTTTAACGGATGCAGGGAGAACCACGAAAGACATTATCGGCCTGTCGGCGGACATCCATAGCCGATTTGAGCAGATTCATCCTTTTTCTGATGGCAATGGCCGCATAGGTCGCTTACTTATGAGCGCCATGCTTCTTAAAAAAAATCTTGCTCCAGCGATTATCCGCCAGGAACAGAAACGGCTGTACTATACATACCTCTACAAAGCTCAAACCAAAGATGAGCAAAGTCAGTTGGAAGACTTTCTCTGCGATGCCGTTACGGATGGATTTAAGATATTGGAACGCATGGATATAAAATAGTTCCGATCTCATGAGCTACCCTAGTGGTTTTGGTTCTAACTTTGGTATGCTTTGGGTATGATAGATATAGAAACAATGGACAAGGAGAAAAATACGAAAATTAACATTGCTCGGTTGATAGCTCCAGTTATAAGTTCACGTGATGTGATGGGCACGTTGAGAACTGAGATCAATGTCACCGATACACAGGTGGTCAGTTTGGATTTTAAGGACGTAGATTTCATTTCACGTTCGGCAGCACACGAGCTATTGTCTGTAAAAGAGGATCTTGTTAGAAAAAGGGACAAAAAGGAGATATACTTCGTAAATTTGAATAACCCCGTAAGAGACATGTTCCGTGCTACTGCTGCAAATCGTGCTGCTCCCAAAAGCAAGGAGCCTGAGTTCAAGGCGGAAGAGGTGGATCTAACTACTCTACTAAAAGAAGTTAGAATTTAGCTCTCATAGCCAACTCTGGCACCCAAACCCCAGTATTCCTCATAATCTCAATAATCTCAGTCCGAACATCCTTCACGATACTGCCAGCGAGTTTTGACAACCCCATACCCGGAGAGTAGTATGGGTTAACGGTCATGAAAAAACTCATAAAAATTAACATAAATTATGAACCAGACATTAGTGGTGGCGTTATTTGTGCTTTTGGGGGTGGCGGTAGGGTATTTTACAAGGCAACAAGTTGCCTCGAGGCTTAAGGGTAAACAGGGAGAGAAACTAGAGGAAGAGGCCCAAAAGGCCAGAACTCAAGCGCAGGAGATCATTTTGGAAGCCAAAGACAAGGCGGCTTCTTTGATTGATGAAGCTCGCCAGGAAGAGAAAGAACGTAAGTTATCCATTACCAAATTGGAGGAACGCCTCATAGAAAAAGAGGGAGCATTAAGTACTAAAGAAAAGGAGATAGAGGAAGTGAAGAAGGGTCTAACTAGCAAGGAAGGGGACCTAGAAAACCTACGTAAAGATTTTGAAGGCACCAGAGCGCGTATTCAGGAAGATCTCGCCAAAATTTCTGGGATGAAGCCGGAAGAGGCAAAGAAAAAGTTAATTGATGAGGTAAAAGATCAGTACAGGGAAGATCTTGTGCAAGTCTTGCACGAGCTATCCCACGATCGTAAAGAAGAGGTTGAGAAAAAAAGTATGGAAATTATGACGGCGGCTATGCAGCGCTATGCCCGTTCTCACGTTTCCGACGTTACGACATCGATCTTTACTCTCCCGTCGGAAGATCTGAAAGGGAAGATTATCGGAAGAGAAGGAAGGAACATTAGGGCCATAGAAAGATTGACCGGTACGGAGCTTATTATTGATGAAACCCCCGAGACTATCATTATTTCATCTTTTGATCCGATGCGCAGAGAAATTGCGCGGTTAGCTTTAGCTAAGCTTGTAAAAGATGGACGTATTCAGCCGGCGAAGATTGAAGAGAGGGTAGAGGAAGCAAAAGCTGAGATCGAGAAGAGAATGTACGAAATTGGGGAAGAGGCTGCATTCGAGACAGGGATCTTCGATTTGCCGAAGGAAATCATTCATCTCCTTGGAAGATTGAACTTCCGTACTAGCTTTGGACAAAACGTTCTGACCCACTCCATAGAAATGGCTCACCTGGCAGGGATGATAGCGGCAGAACTGGGGGCAGATGTCGAGGTGGCTAAAAGAGGAGCGCTCCTTCACGATATCGGAAAGGCCATTGACCACGAGGTTGAAGGAACCCATGTGGAGTTAGGGAGAAAGATCCTTAGCAAATACGGGGTATCCGAAGCCGTGGTCAAGGCGATGGAGTCCCACCATGACGACTATCCTTTCTCCACCTCAGAGTCATTCATTGTGGCGGCGGTGGACGCCCTTTCAGCCGCAAGGCCAGGCGCCAGGAGAGGCACTCTAGAACACTATATCAAGCGTTTAGACGACCTGGAGAAGGTTGCAAGCAGCTTTGATGGGGTGCAGCAAGCCTACGCCGTATCGGCCGGGAGGGAGCTTAGGATCTTCGTAATTCCCGAGAAAATAGACGATTTTGGGGCATTGCAGCTTGCGAGGGATATAGCCGGCAAGATCAAATCAGACTTGAATTACCCCGGTGAGATCAAGGTGAATGTAATCAGGGAAACCAGGGCGGTTGAGTACGCCAGATAGGGGGATTTGCCTCCTTTGAGTAAAAAGGTTAGTGTTTAAGCGATTATTTGGTATAATCATTAAGCTAAACTTCAGTAAAAGAAAGGTCGGGAAAAAATTCGTTTGTAAATGAAAAAACCAGAATTAATAGAACAAGTGCAGTCAGCGGCAGGGCTTGCAACCAAGCGTGACGCTGAAGCTGCGGTAGATGCGGTGTTTGATACCATTGCCAAGGCTATGAGCCGCGGCGAGGAGGTAGCCATGCCTGGTTTTGGAACCTTCAAGGTTTCAAAGCGTGCGGCTCGTCAAGGTATTAACCCAAGGACAGGTGAGAAGATTCAAATCGCCGCAAAGACTGTGCCTAAGTTTAGTGCCGGTAAGGGACTAAAAGACGCAGTTGCCTAAACGTTTCGGTAACTAAAAGTAAAAGCCCCAGCAATGGGGCTTTTATTTATGTCGATTTCTTTAGTTGATCCCCAGAGTCTCGCCAACCTTCTCTCCGGTTTCTATAAACAGTTCGTAGAGTTTCTTCACTTCCGTAAGACTTTGCTCGGCGAGAGATCGAGGCGTTACTTCAAGAAGAGCGGGAAGAGCTTCGGTCGTGGTGACTACTGCCTCTAACGGTTGGACTTCTGGAACAACCGGGACAACGAGAAGGGAAGTTGCGTAGTTTTCCATAATGAGCGTAGCGGCTTGGGTTTGCAGATCATGGGCTTTTTGCAAAGTAGCCTTGGATTCATCCGTTTTTGAAACGAAAGTGCTGGGTTCGATCAGTTTCAACCCCTCCAGCCTCTCTACATCCTTTAAGATGTTTTCTAATCTTTCATCTGCGAGCGTGAGGACCGATGGGGTGTATGAATACACAAGGGTGAATTCAAGGATTTCCTTGGCGCCTATAGTGTAGGCTCCCTCGCGGTAGGCGATAATCTCATCGATTAGAAGATCCACCTCTTCTAGGGTTTGAACTGCGGCGAGTGCCGTGAGTTTGTCGTTGTAAAAAGCGCTGTATTCGTTGGCGCGCTCTATAAGCTTGTTGCGCAGCTCAAGTTCGGGAGTCTCATCCTCAAACTTTATGGCCTCGAGCTTGGTGCGCATTTCAACCACCCTTTCATCGGCTTTCTTGAGGGCATCGGTAGTGAGCTCTATCTTTTTGGCCAAACGCTCTTCCGGGGCAACATCGTCGGCTACGATGAGTTGCGCAAAATCCATGCTTTGAGCCCTAACCACCGGGCCTATGAAGAGAGACAAAGAAAACAGGGTAGTTATGGAAAGGTATTTAATAAAACTTCTCATCTTTAGTAGCCTTTAGCTTGAGTTAACAATAGATCGATCTCTTTATCGGCATTGGAATCCCCATCGCTAGGAGTAGTAGCCATAACGAGTTTATTTTCCCTCTCTCCAGATATGTAAGCCACTTCACTAAGACGAGCATCGATAGTTTGATTGATGGAACCGGCTTCACTTGCGAGGCTCTGTTCATCTACTCCTTGGAAGGTGGGGGAAAGAGGCGTGCGCAACATGGTGGCCACTCCTCCGAGAGCGATGAAGACAAAGAGCATAACTACGAGTCCAATGGATAGGGTAGTGCTTAGGCTTTGGGTTAAGCCAAAGAAACGAGCCGGCATGGGTTCACTTCTGTATAAAATAGTGGTGCGGGCACTTCTTGCAAAACCAGCATCGGGTTCAATGCTCTTTAGGGTAGATAACTGTTTAATTATGTGTTCCTCTTTCATTTTTTAGATAAAGTAACTTTTAGTTTCTTGAGAGCGCGGTGTTGGATCACTTTGACCGCATTCTCGCTCTTATCAACCGCTCTTGCCACTTCTCCGTGAGGCAGATCCTCCACGAAGCGCATAATGAGCACGTCCTGTTCCACTTCGGTAAGTCCGCCAATTGCGTTCAAGATCTTCTCCCACTCTAGCTTGACTTCAAGCTTGGCAATGAGCGAATTATCAATACCTAGTGCCTCCGGAGAGACTGCCTCGATGTCCACGGAGAACTCGTTCTTACGGTAATAATCTATGACGCTGTTGCGAGCTATCCGGTAGAGCCAGCTGCCAAAGGGGTGTCCCTGGGGCTTGTAGCCCCCCATATTCTCCCAAGCCTTCATAAAAGCATGCTGGGTGATATCTTCCGCCTGTTGCTTGTGGCTCACCTTAAAGAGCACGAAGCGGTAGATCTTGGGCAAATAATAGTCGTAAAGAATCCCGAATGCTTCGGAATTTCCCTTTCTAGCTTTTTCTACGAGGTTTTTCTCACCCTCCATCATTTAAAACGAAATACCTGGTGGCTTAGTTACCGGCTCCGGTAGCCGTTTTTTCGGGTCCTAGGTGGTCAAAATCACTGTTATTTTTTGCATTTCCCTCCGCAATTGAGTTCCACTCTTCATTTAGGCCCTCTGTAAAGATTATTTTCACCTGGGGCGCTGGTTCCACGCTGGGGGAGGATTTTTGGATTTCAGGCTTATCTGGCAGCGATTCCACAATATTGGCCTGGAGAGGTTCGGGGGGGATTTGATCGCGGTTTAAATAGGCGAAGAAGGCTACGCCTAAGGTCAACACAACAACGGTTATGGAAGTAGATAACTTCATTGGCTATAGAATTATACCCTATCAGATTGGGTGACGTCTTCAAGTTAGATATGAACAACTATTCTAAGTGAACCTCTTCTCTGAATTGGTTGAGTCGTTTGGAGAGTAGCGGATACGCCTCAAGAGTTGGAGAGTTTTGTAAAAGTTCTTCCGCCTTTTCCTTTGCGGTTTTTAGAAGTTCCGGGTTTTGCAAAGCCTTAAGGGTCAAATCGGGCGTGCCTGTTTGGGTGTCTCCCAAAAATTCTCCTGGGCCCCTAAGGTGCAGATCCATTTCAGCGAGTTCAAAACCATTTTTAGCTTGAATCAAAGATTCGAGGCGCGCCTTTGTGTTTTCAGTTTTGGAATCGGTGAAGAGCAAACAATATGATTGATGCTCTCCTCGTCCTACGCGTCCTCGGAATTGGTAAAGTTGGGCTAAGCCGAAACGATCTGCGCCTTCAATTAGCATGATGGTCGCGTTGGGCACGTCCACCCCTACTTCAACTACAGAAGTGGAGACAACGATATCGCATTTTCCCTCCACGAAGGCTTTCATTACGGCTGTTTTCTCTGCGATCTTCATTTTCCCATGGAGCATGGAGACCTTGAGGTCTGGAAAAACTTCTTTAGAGAGTTTCTCGTATTCCACTTTGACCGCTCTTACCTCCCAAGCCGCTTTTTGTTTGGAGGTGAAGACCTGATCTTTGTTTTCAGACTCTTCAATGCGCGGACAAATTACGAATGCTTGTCTGTCAGACTTGATCCGTTCTTTGATGAACTGATACGCTTTGTCTCTGTTGGTGGGATCTACTAGTTTGGTGATGATCGGCTTCCTGCCCTTGGGGAGTTCGTCTATTAAGGAAAGATCCAGGTTACCAAAGATGGTCATGGTGAGAGTGCGGGGGATGGGGGTGGCGCTCATCGAGAGGAAATGGGGGGTTATGGAGGTGGTTTTGGTGATCTCTGCCCTTTGTCTTACGCCAAAACGGTGCTGTTCGTCTATCACCACCAAACCCAATTTTTTGAAGGTAATTTGCTTTTGAATAAGGGCGTGGGTGCCGACAGTAATGCCGATATCTCCGGAGGCGATCTTTTTGATGAGCTCAGATTTCTTGAGCTCCGCTTCGAGATTTTCTCCGTAGAATACTTTCGATTCTTTTCCGGTTAGAAGAGCGATGCCCCCATCGTATTCTTCAAAGAATTTAGTGAGGGTTTTGTAATGCTGGCAGGCGAGGATTTCCGTGGGAGCCATAAAGGCTGCTTGGTGCTTGTCGTTCACCGCAACGAGGGCGGCGATACCAGCGACAATTGTTTTCCCGGACCCAACATCTCCCTGGAGAAGGCGATTCATCGGGTGGTGGCGCTCAAGGTCATTTAAAATTTCGTCCAAGCTTTTCTTCTGAGAGGCGGTGAGCTCGAAAGGCAAGAAACTAAAAAGTTTTTTCAACTCTTTTTGGTCATACGCAATTGGATATGCTTCTAACTTTTGAAGCTTAGCTCTTTCTTGAAGGTTACGCAGTTGCAACAGTAAAAGATCCCTAAAAGAGAAACTTTTAATAGCGCGCAGGGCATCCGCTTCTTTCTTGGGGAAATGAATATTTTGTAAAGCTTCATTTACATCCGGCAAATTCAAAGACTTCAGGGTTTCTTGAGGAATGTATTCAGGAAGGACCTCTAGGTTTTCCAAAATGGGTTTGATGATAAACCTTAAACCTCTCGAGGTTATCCCCTTAGTTTCTTTGTATATGGGAACGAGCCTGCCGGTATGTTGGGTCTCTTTTTCTCTTCCTCTGATTTCCGTGAGTTCATATATAGGGGATTGGAGAGTGAGTTTCCCTTTGTATGTTCCTACTTTTCCAGAGAAGTTCGCTACCCTCCCTTCCTTAAGGGTGTTTTCAATATATGGTTGGTTGAAAAAGGTGACGGTTAACGGGGAACCTTCTTCGTCCACGACGGAAACTTCTGTGATGACAAGGTGGCGATAGGGGATACGCCTGGTGGTGGTTTTTTGAACAGTGCCCCTAAGGGTTGCCTCCCCCCCTTTTTTGAGTTCGGATACCTTGAGAAACTCACTGCGGTCATCGTAGCGGGTGGGAAAATGCCAGAGGAGGTCCTTTGCTGTCTTTATGTCGAGTTTTTTAAGCTGGCCAAGGAAACGTTTGCCAACTCCAGAGAGGACGTTATCTATTGGGTCTCTAAGATGAGTCATCTTCTTCTATTTTATGCCCCTATTTACCCTAGGGGAATATCTATTCCGCGACTTTTGGATTGAAAAGGTGTCTTATTAGTATAAAATCCACGATAGGGTGAGGTACCCAAGAGGCTGAAGGGGACGGTTTGCTAAACCGTTAGGTCGGTTCGCGCCGGCACGAGGGTTCGAATCCCTCCCTCACCGCAGACAACATTTTTTATCGAGAGACCGAGATGGTTCGAATCCGATCCCCCGGAGCCAAATTGTATGTTGGGAAGGAAGCCGTTGGTTGACACGATCAAGGAGTTTCGTATAATAACAGCGTATTAAGACGAAGAGGGATCCGACTGGTGCTAGTGCCTTAGGAGCCCTTTTCTTTTTTATTTGTGTTCAATATGCGTTTTGACATTATCTAGGTAGTCGTAGTATTCAGAGCCAAGCGACTTATAGAGAGAGGAGGCAAATTCTTTATTTGGGAACAATATTTTCTCAAACTTGTCCTTGCTAATTAGGTAATCAACTAGTTTCTTATAATCTCCATCACCGGATACTAAAACAATCCTGTCAAAATCTTTATTTTCAATTAAGGTTTTCATTGCCTCAAAAACTATATCCGTATCAACGTTACCCTTCTTCTTAGCTAGGAGTTCCTTGTTATGCTCCTTGAACGAGACTATAAAGCCCGCCTTCTGGAGGCTGTTATATAGAGTTTGCTGATCCTCTGAAACGTAGCCAAGGAAATAATATGCTTCAATAGCATTATATTTGTCTTTCAGATAGACCCTTAGCTTAGAATGGTCAGCCTTCCAGTTATTTTGCATCGTTCCTAGGTAAAGATTCTGACCGTCTACGAAAGCCAAATTTTTCATACAATTTAATTATACATACTTGAATAAACAGGTTCTAACATCGTCCATTAGGGGGTCACGTTTCTAGTGTTAATCTAACAAAATAGGTTCTAACGTCATCTATCAAGGGGAGGACAAGCCGAGTGGGGCAACTGAGACACCTATTTTGAGCATTGAAAAGACCCCTCAAAAACCCTTACACTGCTTGATAGTGCTTGGTTCACAACCGAGTCGCACCGTATATGCTAGTAGAAATAATGAGGGGTTTGGGGCCGGAGTTTTTTGATATATTCGGCGTTTTGACCTTTATATACATAATTTTCTTTTCTCACACCCTATTGAAAGGCAAGAGACTGCCTAAGGGGTTTGTGATTCTTCTGTTGGTTATAGGACTTATCGGTTTTTTCGTTGACCTATTCTTTGCGTCCTCTTTTTTAACAGGCCTTTGATTTCTTTATCGAAGCTTAACGTTATAAAGTAAATATGTTAATGAAATAGACATGCGCCCGTAGTTCAGATGGATAGAACGTCAGCTTGCGGAGCTGAAGGTCGCAGGTTCGAGTCCTGCCGGGCGTACAAGGGAATTGATATATACTAAAAGGAATGGATTAGTTATTAATTCTGGGGCTAGTTGCAGCGGCGCTCACGAGCCTCGCTGGGTTTCCGCAATTTATGAAGAGCCTCAAGACTAAATCTACTACAGACGTGTCGCTGGGTATGTTCGTCACCTTAGTATCTGGAATCATCCTGTGGCTAATGTACGGTTTCGCCGTAAAAGATGTGCCCATAATCGCAGCAAATGTAGTAGCATTTATCATAAACTTCCCGATTCTTGTATTGAAGTTGAGATATAAATAGAACGTGGCGAAAGTAATTCTCATTTCAGGAGGTAGTGACGGCTTGGGCTATGCAATAGCCAAACGGCTTTTGCCAAGGAACAAAGTTACTATCTGTTCTCCCACCAAAGAGAAATTAGAGAAAGCTGCAAAAGAATTAAACTGCGACTTCGAGGTTTGTGATGTCTCCGATAAGGGTGATGTCAAAACTATGGTAAACAACATTGTTGAAAAACACGGCAAGATAGATTGCCTGGTAAATAACGCAGGGCTATGGATTCAGGGAGAGCTGGACTCTAACGACCCAGACAACATCAAAAGAGTTCTAGAGGTTAACACTCTAGGGGTGGTGCTTCTATCTAGAGAAGTCATACCCCATATGAAGAAAGAGAAAAATGGCTTAATCATCAACGTAGTTTCCCAGGCAGGAATTTATGGGAAGGCAGAGAGGGGAGTGTACACTACCTCTAAGTTCGCCATCGCGGGCCTAACAAAATCTCTCGCTGATGCACTAGCCAAATACGGAATCAAGGTTACTGGCCTTTACCCAGGCAAGTTAAGAACCCAGATGTTCCAGAAGATGGGTATTAAGAAGGAAATGGACAATGGTCTGGAGCTTGAGGAGGTGGCAAGAACGGTGGAGTTTATTCTCTCAGCAGACAAAGACACCCTTTTCCCAGAAGTTGGGATCAAGCACATAAACAACTAGCGGAGGTTCGAACGTTATCTATTAATGAGTGCAAGGGTTGTACAACTTTGTATATAATTATTGAATGTCCGCTATTGAAGAATGTCCGTTCTGCCACGCAGACGAAAGGAAGATAAAAGAGAACGACCTAGCTTTCGTTATTCTAAGCAACCCCCGCAAGATGAAGGGACACTTTTTAGTAGTACCCAAAAGACACGTAGAAAAACCTTGGGAACTTATAGATAGAGAAGTAAAAGCCATATTTAGTTTGGTGTTTTTTGTCCAAAAGAAGGTATCAGAGAAACTCTCTGTAGGTTGCGACGTTCGCCAGAATTATAGGCCTTTCCTTAAACAAGGTAGAGTCAAAGTAGATCACGTTCATTACCATATAATGCCAAGAGATTTTGAAGATGAACTATATACGAAAATAGAGTACAAAGAAGCAGAAATGTTTGCTGAGCTTACACCAGAAGAGAGAGGGGAGATGGAAAAAGTTTTGAGTTAGACATACTGGGTTAACTAGCGTGGTGTGGTAGGATTTTTGTATGAAGCTGAAAACTCTCCAATAGAACTTTAGTATGGAGACAAAACTACAAGTAGGAGTGAAAGCCCTCATTAAAAACCTTGAGGGTAAGTATCTAGTTTTGAAGAGAAATCCGGAAAAGTATCCGGAGATAGAGGATCTATGGGATATTCCGGGTGGACGCATTGATCCGGGAATACCCCTTCTGGAGAACCTATCCAGGGAGATCAAAGAAGAAACCTCGTTGGAGTTAGCAGGTGAGCCGAAACTTTTGGCAGCTCAGGACATACTGAGAATAGAGGGGAGACACGTTATCCGATTGACCTACGCGGCTGAGGCAAAGGGACAAGTCCAAATAGTGGGAGATGAGCACAGCGAATATCAATGGCTGGGGTTAGAAGAGCTTAAAGCTCTGGATGGGTTGGATAAGTATCTTAGAGAACTTTTGGAGACTAAGACACTCCTATAGCCACGGATTTATCTTTACAACCCTCCATCTCAAACATACAATCAAGCCGGAAAGTCGTTAGTACCCGCCCATAACTCAATGGTAGAGTAGCGGACTCTTAATCCGTAAATCCAGGTTCGAGCCCTGGTGGGCGGACACCTTCAACTTACTTGTATAATAAAACATATGGATATTCCTAAAGAAATCCAAAATATCAGCCAGAAATTGGCCGATGCTGGGTATAAGGCATATCTTGTCGGGGGATGCACTAGGGACCTACTTTTAGGGAAAGCACCCAACGATTGGGATATTGCAACTGACGCCAAGCCGGAGGAAATACAGGGCCTGTTCAAAGATGCTTTTTATGAAAATGAATTTGGAACGGTAGGGGTCAAAAGCGGATCCGAAGATCCAACCTTGAAGGTGGTTGAGGTTACCACCTTCCGTAAGGAGGGAAGGTATACAGACAAACGTCATCCAGACGAGGTAGTTTTTGCAAAAACCATCGAGGACGACCTTTCTCGTAGGGACTTTACGATCAACGCCATAGCGATAGATCTTGTAGAGAGCGAAGAGCCCATAGATCCCTTTGGAGGGAGAGATGACTTATCAAAAAAGATAATTAAGGCGGTTGGAAATCCTAAAGAGCGCTTTGGAGAAGATGCGTTGAGGTTAATGAGGGCGGTAAGGCTCTCGGCCCAGCTTGGGTTCCAAATTGAGGAGAGAACCTTGGAAGCTATTAAGAAGGAGGTAAAATCTATCGGGAATATAGCGCTTGAAAGGGTGCGAGATGAATTCTCCAAGCTTTTGATGTCCGATGGAGCAATGGATGGGGTAAGGGTGCTTCAGAAAACTGGGCTTTTAGATCAAATCATCCCTGAGTTGTCTGAAGGGATAGGCGTGGAGCAAAATAAACACCACATATACGATGTTTTCGAACACAATGTTCATTCTTTGGAATATGCGGTAGGGAAGAACTTTCCGTTGGATTTGAGGTTGGCCTCCTTGCTTCACGACGTAGGTAAGGTTGGCACGCGAGAGTGGCGCAATAATCCAAGAGGAGAAAAAATGAAGGGCGGCAAAAAGGGTGATTGGACCTTTTACCAGCACCAATATCTAGGGGAAAAGCTTTCAAGAGATATTTTGAACCGTTTGCGATACCCAAAAGAGGTGATTAAAAGAGTGGCGCTGTTAATTAGAGAACATATGTTTGTGTATGACCCGGAGATGGTAACAGAAAAAGGGGTGCGCAGGTTGGTTAGGAGGGTGGGCGAGGAGAATGTGGATGCTCTCATTAAGGTACGGGAGGCAGACCGTATTGGTTCGGGTGTGCCCAAAGCCCAACCGTATAGATTGAGACATCTGCAGGCCATGATAGAGAAAGCTAAGAAGGAGCCGGTGGGTGTGGGGCAGCTGAAGGTAGATGGGAATCTTCTAATCAAGGAGCTTAAGATGGAACCGGGTCCGCGTATGGGAGAAATTCTCGTAATTCTTCTAGAGGAGGTAATAGATGACCCAAAGAGGAATACCAAGAAATATTTGATGGATAGGGCTAAGGAGTTAAATGCCCTTTCGGATGTGCAGTTGGATGTCTTCTCCAAAAGAGCCAGAGAGGCAGCGAAGGAGGAGCAGAAACGCCTGGATGATGCTATAAAAGAAAAATATTTCGTGAAGTAGAAGGCGGATCGTAGTGTTAACGGTAGCACGCAGGCTTCGGGTGCCTGTAGTCTGGGTTCGAATCCCAGCGGTCCGACAGATAAAGTATTATATTGATTATGGGGCCTATAGTTTAGTGGTAGAACAGTGCATTCGCATTGCACAAACGGGAGTTCGATTCTCCCTAGGTCCACAATTGACTTCCATACGTTTTTGTGGTACTCTGCGCGTATCCTAAGACTTCGGTCTGAAGGTGGGACTCTTGCGCTAGAGTCTCTATGTAACTTGAGGCGCGTCTCTCATGGGCGTGCGGGCGGATGACGAAGGGACAGAAATGAACTGGAAGTCGTTCGCTAAGGGAACAGTCGCAATGTTCATCGCTGTCTTGTTGGCGCTCGGTGCCGTTGGGTACTTGAGGGCTCTCAACAAGGCATCTGCGATCGAGTACTGCGAATCCGCCATCGTCCGTGTCGAGAACGTTCCAATCTCTCATCTCAGTGAGCTGGAGATTCGGGCGTGTGTCGAGATGGATATCAAGATCCCCGAAGGGAGGTAGACATGTTCCTCGGGGTAACCGTGGGCTTCACTGCTCTCATGTTGGTCGTCGCAATCGTCGTGCTGATTGCCGGGTGGCTCGTGGAAAGCTACGACAAGCAGCGAGAGGCGATGGAGGCGCTTCGTAAGAGGCAACTCCGGAAGCCATTGGATGACCTGATGGTTCGGAAACCGCATGGGGCAGGTTAACCGTGGCCCCAAACTGCAGCCGTGCTGTGTATCTTCACCTCAGAGAGAAGATAGACAGGACGGCTGCCTTCTATTTACAAACAAAAGAATTCGTGTTATGAAAAGAGACTTACGGAAATGCCGTAATTGCACCAGAGATGGGAGGACCTGGTGAGTTCCTCGACAAGAGAAGTGCTGCTTGAGAGGGTTGTCGTGTCTCGGGAAGACATGAAGCCACTCATGAACAGGTACGACGGAGCCGTTCCCAACTCGCGCGGCCAGATGATCATGGCTGCTGGGGCCAGGGCTGTTCAGGAGGCCAAGCCAGGAGGGATCATTCCCAAACTGTGTGGCCCCGTGATCCCAACTGTGACAGCTCGGGTGTGTTTTGAACTTGAGGGGGTCCTCCCTACCGTGATGGGGGAAAGGATCGAGCAGGTGGCGGTAATCGTCCGGCATGGAGCTTCTCGGGAGGCTTTGAGGGACACCGAGAATGTGTCGGTGATCACCAGGACCCCCAGTGGGTCCAGGCGTTTCTACATCACAGAAGGCCCAATTGAGCGGACGTGCTCGAGCATCGCCGGCTTGGTACACCAGGCAAGGAGATGGGCGGAAAGGGCCGGGTTCTTCGCCGCTGACGACGTCGAAGACGTGGAACCCAGCGAAGAAGAGGTCACCGAGTTCGAAGCCGTACTGGCTACTATGGCCAGTGAGTACGGATCCGGGTAACTGCTCCGAACAGGATTGTGTTGGGTCTGCAAGGGTTTCATCCCTACAGACTCAACAGCTTTCTGACGACGCCCCACAAGGCGTCGTATTTATTTTTGTTATGATAAAGGTCATGGTTGTATTGCTTCACAATATTCGCAGCGTTCAAAACGTGGCTTCAATCTTTCGAACTGCCGATGGGGTAGGGGTAGAGAGAATATATCTTTGCGGTATCACCCCCGGGCCATTGGATAGATTGGGACATAGCAGAACACAATTTATAAAAGTATCACTAGGGTCCGAGAAGAATATTCCATACGAGAAGAAGGGTTCTACGTTAAAAGCCATAGACGTTCTTAGAAAAGAGGGATATCAGATTTTATCCATAGAGCAGGCAAAAAATTCCACTCCCTATTACAAATTCAAATCTAAGAAAGAGAAGATGGCGTTAGTCTTGGGTAGCGAGGTGGCGGGGCTATCCGATGCAATTCTCAAGAAATCGGATAAGATTTTAGAGATACCCATGGAAGGCAGGAAAGAATCTTTGAATGTAGCGGTTGCGTTCGGGATCGTTGCCTACGCCCTCAAGTATAAATAAATGAAATTTATATACCTACTTTTAATCATATCCCTCATAGTCATTTTTGTTTTCGTATACAAAAGTGGATTGTTTGATCTGGGGAGCTTCAAGCACAAACAAGCTATCGTTGCCATTCGCGGAGAACGTTTCCAAGTAGATGTGGCGGATACCCTAGCCTCCAGAGAGTTGGGGCTGGGAGGAAGAGAAGGTTTGGCGGCGGACGAGGGGATGCTCTTTGTCTTTGGTTCTCTGGTAGAGCGCACCTTCTGGATGAAGGACGTTGGTTTTTCCATAGATATCATCTGGATAGCAGGAGATTAACTTCAAAGATTGAGATATAATAAAGGCATGGTGAAAGTAGCGATAAATGGCTTTGGCAGGATCGGGAGACTTTTTTTCCGCCAAGCGTTTGGGGAGAAAAATATTAATATAGTGGCGGTCAACGATCTGGGGAGCGTTGAAAATCTCGCCTATTTATTAAAGCACGACAGTGTCTACGGTACTTTTGAAAAATCGGTCAAGGTTCAAGGGAAAAATCTGGTTGTGGGGGGTAAAAAAATAGAGTGCCTCCGGGTAAAAGAACCAAGAAAACTTCCTTGGAAGAAAATGGGGGTGGATATTGTGGTTGAGGCCACGGGAGTTTTTGATTCATTTGCCATGTCCAAGGATCATTTGAAGGCGGGAGCAAAAAGAGTGGTTATCACCGCACCGACGGACGACGCAGACGGAAAAGACGGAGCAACGGTTCTAATGGGAGTCAACGATGGAAAGTTAAAGTCCATAAAGCTTTCATCTAATGCCTCTTGCACTACCAATGCCGCCTCTCCGGTAATTGCGATTCTTTCCGAGAAATTGGGCATAGAGAAAGCAATGCTTTCAACGGTACATGGGTACACGGCGAGCCAAGCCTTAGTAGACGGACCAGTTAGAGGACACGACCTAAGGAGAGGAAGAGCTGCGGCGTACAATATTGTACCATCCACGACAGGCGCCGCGGAGGCGGTAGAAAGAGCCCTGCCGGGGCTTGCCGGTAAGTTTGACGGGATCGCCTTCAGAGTGCCGGTAATTGCCGGATCTATCGCGGACATAACTCTAGTTTCAAAAAGAAACACAAGCGTAAAGGAGGTTAATACCATTTTGAAAAAGGCTGCGGGGAGTTCCCGTTGGAAAGGGATTATGGCTGTGACGGAAGATCCTGTGGTCTCAAGCGATATTGTAGGACAGCCCTATGGAGCAATAGTAGATCTTCCCTTAACTAGGGTTGTGGGGGGAAACCTCGTTAAGGTTCTCTCTTGGTACGATAACGAATACGGTTATGCCTCAACTTTAGTTAAGCACGTGAACCGGGCAGGGAAGTATCTAAAGTAACCTTCTAGATGAGTATTCCAGCAAAACGAGCGCTCTTATGGGTGCTCTTGGTGGTATCAACTTTTCTTCTCGGGTTTATGCTTTTGTTTATAGGTAAGCTTCTTGTTATTAAGGCCCAGATTGACCGGTCTACGAGTGTTATTGGTGAAGCGGAAGAGCGCCTAGCTATGCTTCCAGACAAGCCCTCAAGGGCAGTACTGCTTTTTGTGGGGGATATTATGCTCTCAAGATCTGTGGGTGCAAAGATGGAAGCCGTGGGAGATTACAGGTATCCATTCCTGGAAATAGCAGATATTCTAAGAAGTGCCGATTTGGCCTTCGGAAATTTAGAGGGTCCCATCTCCGACCAGGGTCGCAACCAGGGAAGCATTTATTCCTTCCGCGCAGATCCACGGGTGATTGAGGGATTATCATACGCAGGCTTTGATGTGTTGTCTCTGGCTAACAACCATATATGGGATTGGGGAACGGATGCGCTCTTAGATACCGTATCTATTCTTGAAAGAACGGGCATTACCCCCATTGGCGCGGGGGAAAACTACGAAAAGGCTAATATGCCAGCGTTGTTTGAAGTAGGGAAAACCAAGGTAGCGATATTGGCATATACCAATCTCTTGCCCAAAAATATGCAGGCTGTTCAAGAGACTCCTGGATTGAGCGATTTTGATTTAACGGCAATTAAAGAACTTGTTAGTAGCCTTGTTAGTCAGGGTGATCTGGTGGTCGTTTCTATGCACTGGGGAGATGAATATGAAACTTCGGCGAATGGTGTACAAAAAGATATTGCCAGAGGACTAATCGATGCGGGTGCGGATTTGGTGGTTGGGCATCATCCCCATGTGATTCAGGAGTTAGAACAATATGGCGAGGGTTGGATAGCGTACAGCTTGGGTAATTTTGTTTTCGATCAGAGCTTTTCCGATGAGACTATGCGGGGAGCGGCCCTGAGGGTGGAGTTAGAAGGAGGAAACATTGCCAACGCAACCCTCGTGCCGGTACGAATATCCCCGGATTTTCAAGCGAGTTTCAGGGAATCTAACACGCCTTAGGGGGAATAGCTTATAATATAAACG
>MHIS01000021.1:10743-12693 GCA_001817635.1 Candidatus Colwellbacteria bacterium GWA2_46_10 | reverse complement strand
ATCACCGCGGTTTTCGACTTAAAGAACAAATTAAAGCTTTCCTTTTGGGAAGCGGTTGGAGCGTACGCGACGTTGGGGCTGGAGAGTTGACTCCGGATGACGATTACGTCGATTACGCCAAAGCCGTTGGGGAGAAAATATCGGCGGACCCCACGGGGAGCAGGGGAATTTTGGTTTGCGCTAACGGGGTGGGGGTGGACGTTGTAGCTAACAAGTTTAACCAGGTACGCTCTGTTTTGGGGATCTCTCCGGACCATGTTGTAACGAGCAGGGAAGATGATGACACTAACGTGCTCTCCCTTGGAGCAGATTTCATAGATACAGAAACTGCCAAGAAGATGGTGAGCGTGTGGTTGGAGACTCCTTTCTCGGAAGAAGAAAGATATAAAAGAAGGTTGGAAAAAATACGCCAAATTGATAATTCCCTCAATTAACAGAACCTCCTTTGAGAAAGCACAGAAAGATGTGCGTAAGGCGGAGGAATTTGTACCCTCCGGAGGTTGGCTGCATTTAGATATTGCGGATGGGAAGTTCACTTCCTGGAAGTCTTGGAACAGCCCAGAGGAACTGAAAAATCTACACACGAAGTTGAATATAGAGGCGCATTTGATGGTGGAAAACCCGGAGGGCGTTGCTTTGTCCTGGTTGGAGGCAGGTGCGAGGCGGTTAATCGTACCGGTGCAGAGAGTGGTAAATATGAATGCGTTGCGGGCGTTGGCTGCTGCGCACGGTGCGCGACTGATACCCTCATTTGATTCGAGTGTTCCAATTGATGGTGCCGGACAACATAAGTGGGCGGATTGTATAGGGATTCTGGCGGTTCACCCCGGTGGAAGTGGGCAAAATGTAGTGGAGGGTTCTTTCGAGAGAGTTAAATTTTTGCGGGAGACTATGCCGGGTGTTAAAATTGAGTTTGATGGAGCCGTTGACCTCGATACGGGAACTCGTGCGCTGGAGGCGGGGGCCGATATCTTGATTTCCGGACACTACATATTCGAAAGTGCTGATCCTAAAGAAAACTTTTTAAAGCTCAATAATTTAAAACCCCATGTATCTTAACGACAAAGAAAGAAAAATATTAGAGGATCAGGCGAATAAGATCCGCAAGAAGATCATAGAAACCCTCGAGCATGCCGGGAGCGGCCATTCGGCTGGGCCTTTGGGCATGGCGGATATTTTCACCGCGCTCTATTTTCGCATTTTAAAACACAACCCCAGAGATCCTCATTGGGCGGATAGGGATAGGGTAGTTTTATCAAACGGCCACATTGTGCCGGTACAGTACGTAGCGATGGCGTATGCTGGATATTTCCCACTAAGCGAACTCAAGACGTTAAGGCAGATCAGCTCTCGTTTGCAGGGCCACCCGCATCGGGGGAGCCTTCCGGGAATTGAGGTTACCGGTGGTCCTTTGGGCAACGGTTTGGGGCAAGCGGCTGGTATGGCCTTGGCTGCGCGGATGGATCGGAAAAAACACAGAATATATTGTTTGCTTTCAGACGGGGAGCATCAAGAGGGAGCGACTTGGGAAGCTGCCATGTTCATAGGCAAGGAAAAACTTTCGAACCTCACGGGCATTATTGACCGCAATAATATTCAAATTGATGGATATACGGAAAACGTGATGCCTCTTGAGCCCCTAAAAGAAAAGTATGAAGCCTTTGGCTGGCACGTGTTAGAAGTTGATGGGCACAACTTTGAACAGATTATAAGTGCGGTTAACGAGGCGAAAGCCATAACCTACCAGCCCACCATGATCATTGCCCATACTATTCCCGGCAAAGGGGTAAGCTTCATGGAAGGAAAGTATGAATGGCACGGCAAACCCCCCACTAAGGAGCAGGCGCAGGTGGCCTTGGCGGAATTGAGGACATTGGGAGGAAAAATACAATCAGAACACGAATAGATGTTAGCTAGAGGTCAAAAATTGAATAAGAAGATGTTCCAGAA
>MHIS01000021.1:0-10645 GCA_001817635.1 Candidatus Colwellbacteria bacterium GWA2_46_10 | reverse complement strand
TTGAGTCAACCCGCACCGAGGCCTTCGCCAAAAAATTCCCAGAAAGATATATAGAAATGGGGGTGGCGGAGCAGAACATGGCGCTGGTCGCAGCGGGCTTAGGGGTTTCTGGCAAGATCCCCTATATGGCCTCATACGCCACCTTTTGTCCTGGGCGTGATTGGGAACAGATCAGAACTACCATTTCATACAACAACTCCAACGTGAAAATCGCCGGACACCACGCAGGGATATCGGTTGGCCCGGATGGGGCTACCCATCAAGCCGTGGAGGACATTGCCACCATGCGCGTGATGGCCAATATGAAAGTGATCGTTCCCTGTGATGTGCACGAAGCGAGAAAGGCGACCATAGCTGCTGCCCAGATTGCGGGACCGGTGTATTTGAGATTTGGGCGCGAGGCGACTCCGGTCATCACTAGTGAAGAGAGTCCCTTTAATCCTGGAGAGGCACAGGTTGTTTGGGAATCGGATAGACCTCAATGTGCCATCATCGCCTGCGGATCGTTGGTGCACACGGCGATGGTAGCTGCCAAAGAGCTGGAGACGGAAAAAATTGAAACGCTGGTGGTTAACAACCATACGGTTAAACCGTTGGATGGGGCTACTATCTTGTCTGTCGCTAAAAGATGCGGAGCGATCGTCACGGCCGAAGAGCATCAAGTAGAAGGGGGTATGGGCTCTGCGGTTGCCGAGTTTTTGGTCAAAGAGTTTCCCACGATCCAAGAGTTTGTAGGCATGCAGGGAGTTTTTGGGGAGTCAGGCGCTCCGGAAGCCTTGGTTGTAAAATACGGGATGGGTGTAAAGGATATTAAATCAGCCGTCAAAAAAGCCATAAGGCGTAAAAGATGATAGGGAAAAGATATGATTTCATAGCCGTGGGGGATTTGGTCACAGATGCTTTTATCAAATTAGAAGATGCGCAGGTGCGCTGTGATGCACAGGGGGAGAACTGCATGCTCTCTATGCGTTTTGGAGACAAAATCCCGTACAAGGATGTGACGGTGGTACCAGCGGTTGGCAACAGTACCAACGCTGCGGTTGCGGCCTCTAGGTTGGGGCTCAAAAGCGCCTTGGTGTCACATGTTGGAGGAGATCAAAATGGGAAAGATGCCCTTAGGGTTTTAAGGGGAGAGAAGGTGAGCACGAAGTTCATCAAGGTCAATAAAAGAGCAAGAACTAACTACCACTACGTACTTTCATATAAAGGAGAGCGTACCATTTTGATCAAACACGAAAAGTTCCCGTATAGTTTACCTTCGATAGGGAACCCTACCTGGCTTTATCTGTCCTCCGCCGGGGAGAGCGGGTTGCTTAAGTTCCATAAGGAGATTGAACGGTATCTTGCAGGGCACGCGCATATAAAGTTAGCCTTCCAGCCCGGCACATATCAGATCAACTTGGGCAAAAAACTATCCGGCACATACAAGAGAGCAGAGATTGTTTTTGTGAATAAAGAGGAAGCCCAGAGAATTCTTGGAAGCAAACAGCAAGACGTAAAAAAGCTACTTGATGGTTTGTGTGCTTGGGGGCCCAAGATGGCCGTGATCACCGATGGGCGCAAGGGTGCATATATGCGCGATGGTAGGCAATATTGGCACATGCCGATGTATCCGGATAT
This sequence comes from Candidatus Colwellbacteria bacterium GWA2_46_10, assembly GCA_001817635.1. Lineage (GTDB taxonomy): Bacteria > Patescibacteriota > Minisyncoccia > UBA6257 > Colwellbacteraceae > GWA2-46-10. The sequence continues at coordinate 9,025 of MHIS01000021.1, read as the reverse complement.
AAAACACCCGGTTGAACGCACGGGTGCAGGGGACGCTTTTTCATCTACTTTCACCGCAGCCTTAGCTTTGGGGAAAAGTCCTAAGGAGGCGCTGATGTGGGGACCAATCAACTCTATGTCCGTAGTGCAGTATGTAGGTGCGCGTGAGGGATTGTTACCAAGACATACCTTAGCAAAAATGCTCAATAAAGCTCCTAAGTGGTATAGACCCAAAAAGATATGACACTCAAAGAGGCTCTAATAAAAGCGCGTGGGGAAAAAAAAGCCATAGGGCATTTCAATATTTCAGATATTGCTGCCTTACGCGCTATCGTCCGAGCTGCCGGGGATTTGGGCGTACCGGTCATTATCGGAACCTCCGAAGGAGAGGCTGAGTTTATTGATATTGAAGTGGCCGTGGCGATGGTGAAGGATATGCGCGAGGAAACAAATCAGGACATTTTTTTGAACGCAGATCACTTTCACTCCTTGGAGAAGATAGAAGAAGCGGTGCGCGCTGGGTATGACAGCGTGATCTTCGATGCGGCCAAGCTCTCGCTTGAGGAGAATATCCAAAAAACAAAAGAAGCAGTGGAGATGATAAAAAGTATCCGACAAGATGTGCTGGTGGAGGGAGAGGTTGGGTATATAGGGGAGTCCTCTAAGATGTTGGATAAACTTCCCGATGGAGTTGGAGTTTGTAAGGTGGAGGATGTCCAAAGGTTTGTAAATGAAACGGGAGTGGATTTGGTTGCTCCGGCGGTAGGGAATGTTCACGGGATGCTAAAGGGTGGGAATCCCAAGTTGGATATGGGGTTGATAGGAGATATCGCAAAAAGCGTTACGGTGCCGTTGGTTTTGCACGGAGGCTCTGGAATAAGTGACGAGGACTTCAAAGTAGCCATTGCCGCAGGTATTTCCATCGTGCATATAAACACGGAAATCAGAGTTGCCTGGAGAGAGGGTGTGGAGAAAGCTTTGAAAGACAAAGAGCAGATTGCTCCATATAAAGTATTTCCGGGAGCAGAAGAGGCTGTGTATAAGGCGGTGAGCCGAAGATTGAAATTGTTCGGCGGATTGCTATAATTGCCCTTGCTTTATGCAGACATTAGAGATAGGCGCCAAGAAGCGCACAGTTTTGGGCAAAGCGGTAGGGAGCCTTAGGGAGGCCGGTTTTGTGCCCGCTGAGCTCTACGGCAGCAAGGTAGATAACGTCCACCTGGAATTGAATGAGGTGGAATTCGGCAAGATATACAAGGAAGCAGGAGAGAACACCATCGTTAACGTCAAGTTTGATAATGAATTGAGGCCAGCTTTGATCCACGAAGTGCAGTTGGATCCGGTAACTCAAAAAGTTTTGGCGGTTGATTTGTATCAAGTAAACCTCAGCGAGAAAATTGTGACCAATGTTCCGCTTGAGTTTGTGGGAGAATCCAATGCGATTAAGGAGCTGGGAGGAACGCTTATTAGGGCTCTTGATGAAGTAGAGGTGGAGGCATTGCCTATGCATATCCCGCACTCCATTCAAGTTGACATCTCAGTATTAGATGACTTTACCAAGAGCATTACCGTAGCTGATTTGAAAATTGAGGGAGACTTTGAAATTAAAACTGATCCAGCGGCGGGTGTGGCCAGTATTTCGGAGCCTAGAGTAGAGGAAGAAGAACCGACTCCAGAGGTAAGCATTGAGGATATTGAAGTGGAGGCCAAAGGTAAGAAGGAATCCGAAGAGGAAGTTCCTAGCGAGAAACCTGAAGGGGGAGAATAGCGTATAATTAAATAGTAGATGAGATTAAAACCTCGACTGTTAATCGATATTAGGAAGGAGGGAACGGATGTGTATTCTTTCCATAAAGAGAGAGTAAATCTCAACCAACGCATTCCCCAGAAAACCAGCCGTATCGCGAGGCCCCTTTTGCTTTTGCTCATAATCAGCATCGGGGCGATATCTTTGGATGTTTCTGTCTTTGCCCCAAGTGGTGGAGGGGTAAGGGCTTTGACAGTTGATCAGGAAACACAACAGTTGAAAGAACAACTCAAGGAATACGAACAACAAATAGAGGAACTTCAAAAAACCGTTACTATATATCAACAAAAAGGGAGTACTCTTCAGGCCGAGGTGGATAGGTTGAAATCAAAGATATCTTCTATCAATGGCCAGATCAGCAAGATTACCAAAACCCTTAATACCTTAAGCGGTCAGATCCAAACTACGGCCTCAAAGATAAGTGACACCCAAGGCAAAATCGAACGCAGCCGGGATGCTCTAGCGGGGATTATCCGGAGAGTGAGTAAAGACGATGAGAAGGGTTTGGTAGAGATTTTATTTGAAAACCAGAGTCTCTCTGATTTCTTTGTGAATGTTAACGATTTAGTTTTGCTTCAAGAAAATCTCAAAGAGACCCTAGATGACCTGGATGTTTTGAAAGATGATCTGATCACTCAAAAAGAACTCCTAGCGTTGGAGCGATCAGATGTGGAAGTACTGCGTCTTTATCAGGTAAGGCAAAAAGAAGAGGTTGAGGGGACAAAAGCAGAACAGGATCATCTGTTGGCGGTAACCAAAGGACAAGAAGCCAGCTATCAAACCCTTTTGGCGCAGACCGAGGCAACCGCATCTCAAATCAGAGCGCGCATCTTCCGCCTGCTGGGCGGTGGCCAGATGACCTTTGAAGAGGCGTATAAGTTCGCTAAGTTCGCGGAACAGCGTACCGGAGTGAGAGCGGCGTTAATTCTGGCGGTATTGGATAGGGAATCAGCCCTGGGAAGAAATGTGGGACAGTGTACATACCATACCGCTATGGCTCCAGGTCCTCCTAACTCAACGAGAGACGACGTAACCCCATTCTTGGCTATTACCAAGAAACTGGGTTTGGATCCCGAGGCTACTTTAGTATCGTGTCCGATAGTGGCTGATGGAGCCTACGGTGGCGCCATGGGACCAGCGCAGTTTATTCCAACTACCTGGGTAACGTATGAATCTCGAATAGAGGCAGTTACGGGTTCGCGCCCGGCGAGTCCTTGGAGAAACTTAGATGCGTTCGTAGCGTCAGGTTTGTATTTGAAAGATTCGGGTGGGGCAACTAATGAGTTGGCCGCTGCAGCCAGATACTATTGCGGAGGCAATTGGCAAAGGAGCGTGTGTATGAACGTCTACGGCGCAGCCGTTATCAACAGAGCCGCGCAGATCCAAAAAGATATTGATGTCTTGGAGCGTTAGGTCTCCTGCGCTTTTTCCTCTTCGGCTTTTTTGAAAGCTTTGACTATGGGATCTATATCTCCTCCAAGAATTTTTTCAAGGTTGTGCCACTTTTTGCCTATACGGTGGTCGGTGATCCTATCCTGCGGAAAGTTGTAGGTACGGATTTTTTCTGACCTGTCACCGGATCCTATCTGAGAGCGTCTCATCTCTCCCAGTTCCCCATGTTCCTTTTTAATCTGTATTTCGTAAAGTTTTGAACGCAGAATTTCCATTGCGGCTTCGCGGTTGCTTTGCTGACCTCTGCCTGCCTGGGAAGTTACTACCAGTCCACTCGGTTTGTGTAACAGGCGTACGGCAGTTTCCACCTTATTAACGTTTTGTCCTCCCGGACCGCTGGAGCGGAAAAATGAAACTTCAATATCACTTGGGTTGATCGTAACCTCCTTCGCTTCTACCACCGGCATGATGGCGACGGATGCGGTTGATGTATGAATACGCCCTGCCTTTTCCGTTTTGGGAATTCTTTGAACACGGTGTACGCCAGATTCATATTTCAAAGAGTCATATACTCCGTCTCCCGCAATTTGGGCAATGAAAGTTTTGTATCCTTCGAGAGAACTTTGGCTAAAATCCAAAACGGTTATTTTCCAGCCTTTGATTTCCGCATACCTTTGATGCATGCGGGCAAGGTCGCTAGCGAAAATGGCGGCTTCATCGCCGCCAGCGCCAGCGCGTATCTCAATGATGGCTTTATCCATCTACTTCTTCTTAGGTTTGGCCTTGGTCTTGGTAGTGCCTGCGGCTTTAGCTTGACGGGCTTTGAATTTCTCAACCCTGCCGGCGGTGTCGATAAGTTTCTCTTGACCCGTAAAGAAAGGATGACAATTCGAACATATCTCTACTTCCATCTTCTCTTTAGTGGAGCCGATCTCGTGGGTTTTTCCGCAAGAACAGATGATCTGCGCTTTGGGGAAGTATTGAGGATGGATATCTTGTTTCATAACTTATTACCTGGCCTATTATCCTTGATTGGTGTTATATAGTCAAGAATTGGCTTAAATATTGGGCATTTGGAGGAGGGGTTGGCATAGATCCTCACTATATTGACTTTTCAGTCAAATTGTGGTACCAATGAGTTGTTTCGTGGAAAAGTCTGACATAGACTGTTTCGCGAGTGTTCCTTTATTTGCATATAAGGACTTACTTCAATACGTGTCGTACCGAACGAAGTGTCTGTTAATTTACTTAGCAGGCACCTTGTTCGGTACGAATCTGACCTAAAAAACGAGGCCGCGAAGCGGCAAGGAGGTGAGAGCATGACTGCTCTCCGGAACGTTGCCGCGAATAGCGGTCTGGTAAGGGAATTCAGACGTCCGGCTCCCTGGTGGGCTATCACCTTCCGCAAGAAGGGGGATGAGCCCCCAGAGGGGTTTGAGCCTGTCGACACCGGAGGGGATTTTGCCGACTCGGTTCTGTACAAACGGCCCGAGGTCACGGTGGAGTCCTTCCCGATTCCTGAGGATCCCGACGGATTCATTGGGGAAAAGAGGGGTGAAGGATGGTGGTTCATCAAGCCGTTTTCTGGCGGTCCAAAGAACCTGAACTTTTGGTTCCAGAAGAGCCCCCCGTTCAACCATGGAGAACCGCTCAAAGAGGGTGAACGGTTCCGGATTCGTGTTGGGTACCAGGAGGGGATTCCTCCAGGAGCCCAGAGAGTCCGCTTTAGGGAGCAACGGATAGAGGTCTATTTCCCAGAGGGAACCACCTGGAAGATGGTGGAGAATCAGGGAAGGGGGTTCGAACCTCCACAGGATCTCGAGAAGCGTGCCGTGCTCGAGGGGTGGGAAACCGCTCCGGAGTTGAAGGGCCTCTCGTGGACAATCTTTTTCCGGTCCGAGCCCCATCCTTCCGGATGGGTGCCGGTCCAGGAAAAGCTGAAGCAGGATGAGAACGAGACAACCGTCGCGGTTGCGAGTTCTCTCACCAACGATGCCGTCGATGATGACGGCGGAGGAGATGGACCCATGGTGGATTCCACCAATCCCGCCGGTGACACCGGCGGAAGCAACGACTTGGTCGTTGCGGCAATCCAGGGAATGATCGAAGAAGCCAAGAAGGGGCGGAAAGAGACCCGTAAGGGTTTCAAGAAGCTCGGAGAGGGTCAGGAGGCTCTCTCCAGCGTCATCGCCCAGCAGGGGGATCGCACAGCTAAGGCTGTGCATGATTCGGCCGAGGCCACGAAGACACGCCAGGAGATCCTGGCTGCAGCTGTGGCCAACTTGGGAACGAAAGCGGTGCACGAGCGTCGCTCAGTCCCCGGTTGGGTCATCGCGGTCATCGTCGTTTCGGGGCTGCTCACCTTCGGCATTCTGGGGTACAAGTGGCTCGGTGGGAATGAATCATCGGTGCCGACCCAGGAGGTCGTCGCGGCTCAGTCCGCGATTCTGGGGAACCAGGAGGAAATCATGGGCAACCAGGAAGATCTGGCCAATGGCATTAACCAGATTCTGGCCAACCAGGATCGACTCATGGCACAGATAGGCATCACCCGGGATGAGCTGGTGAAGGTGGTCAACCTGCTCACCGAGCAGGGAATCACCTTCGAGGCCATCACGGAGTGGTTGCAGGCCGAAGCCACCTTCAGCAACACTGGCAACTGTAACGTCTTCATCGGCGTTCAGGTTGACGGTGAGGCTCTGAAGGACGTGCGTGCGAGTGCCCCTTGGGGATTCGTACAGTGCACCGATAGCGGTGGAGACAACAACGTGGGGAGTGTTTCGACCACCACAACGGCGGCAGCCACGACCACCACGTTGGGTACGACTGCGACTACCCAAGCCGCCGCCACCACAACCACGACGGCGGCAGCCACGACCCCCACGACTCAACCGCCAGCGACTACCACGACCACGGTGCCGGTTACGACCACGACGACGGCGAACAACGCGCCGGTAGCGATCCCTTCAGGACCGGGTGAGGTAGAACTCACCGATCCAGAAGCGGGTGTCAACTTCTGTCTTGGGTCAAGCGCAAGTTACGACCCAGATGGAGGAGCGCTCGTCTCCTTTGAGTGGACTTCCACTCAGGGGGGCCTCGGCAATGCGTCGAGCTCGGCGCCGTGTTTCACCGTTCATGATGGGGGGTACTACTCCTGGACCCTGAGGGTCAAGGACAACGAGGGGGCATGGAGTCCCTCAGCACCCATCACAGTGAAGGTGTACGTCTACGGTAACAACTGAGAACGAGTAAGTCCGATTCACTTGCATGGGGAGCATCCGCAAGGATGCTCCCCATGCCCAACCATTCAGTAAACGTCTACTCTTAAGCTCTTGATCAAGAGTCGAGGGTTTAAATAGTGGGCTTTTATAGCTCCAAAAAGGTTGAACAAAAAATAAACAAAAATAATACAACAATGAGAAAATTTAATAGAAAAGTTACGTTTAGCTTCTTGGCTCTAGTTGTAGTGTCAAGCTATGTGTTACCTGGCTTTATTTCCCCAGCTTTAGCCGCGGATTTTAATGAGGGTAGCCAGCCTTATTCTACGCTTAGAGTTTCAAACTACACCGCCAATCCAGGCTGCAGTACCTGTTGGGATAACAACAGTGTCAGTGCAGACGTGGACGACGTAGTTTCTCTGGGAGTGTTCGTGAATAATACTTCTAGCGAAACTGCTAATAGCACCAAGGTTTCGATAGAGTCTGATGTTGCATCAGATGGTGAGTCTGTAGACTTTACTGTTGAGATTTGGGCTAGCAATGCTGATCCTATCAGCGATACAGTTACCGTGAACGTAAGCGGTGGTAACGTGGATTCAGTTGACCACGTATCTACCTCAGTACGTGACAACTTTGGCGACACCAAATCGTTTTCCGGTAGCGAGGACAGTGTGATGACTTCCTCTGGTATTGGTTTGGGTAATATTTTGCCTGGCCGAGATAACTCCAGAATAGTGGTTGTTAGAATTGAAATTGTTGGCGATGGAAACGATGATGACAACAATGGAGATGACCCTCAGGTCACTACCAGAAACGCCGAAGATATCGACGACAACAGTGCGATGCTGGTCTGCGATGTTGAGGCGGGCGATGCGGATACCGACGTGTGGTTTGAGTGGGGCGAGGACAACGATGACCTTGATGAGGACACAAGTAAGGTGAACGTTGACGCCAACGATAACGATACGGTTGAGAAAACCATTACCGGCTTGGACGAAGACACCAAGTATTACTTCCGTTGTCTTGCCGAAGATGATGATGGGAATGAAGACACTGGTTCCATCAAGAGTTTCACTACCGATGAAGACGGTGGAAGCGACAGCAACGCTAATGAGCCTGACGTAGTCACTCTCCCAGCTACTGGAGTAAGCAATACTTCAGCCACTTTGCGCGGTGAAGTTGATCCTAACGGAGATGACACCGATGCTTGGTTTGAATGGGGTACCAGTAGAACTAACCTTAACAGGACAACCTCTAGTCAGGATATGGGTGATGGAAGCAGAGATGTTTCCTTCAGCGCCAACATCTCGGGGCTTAGCGCTGATACCACCTATTACTTCCGCGCAATGGCGGAGAATGGCGAGGGGGAAGATCAGGGGAGTATCTTAAGCTTCCGCACTACCTCCCCAATCGTTAACGTAGTTACTCGTTTCGTGGATGTATTCCGTACAGTTGAAGTAGCACCGGAACCGGAAGTGGAGGCATTGATCATAACGTTGAATGCCAACACTAGGGATGTTGATCGCAGGGAAATCGATTACACCGTTTCCTACGACAACCGTACCGGATTGACTTTGACCGATGTTGTTTTGACGGTACCGATGCCTAGCGAACTGGACTTTATAAGTTCGGATCCTAGAGAGAGCCTCAACCGCGATGGTGAACTGGTGTTCAACATTGGGACGGTAAGGCCTGGTGAACAAGATTCATTCTTGATAGAAACCGAGTTAGCTAACGGAGTGGATGCCAACGATGAGATTAGATTTGTAGCCAATGTTGGATACAACGACAACTCAAGAGTTAGGAAGATCGTTGAGGTAATTGATGAGAGTACTTTTGGAGAGCTATCTACCGCCGGCGGATTCACCGCTGCGATGATAGATGCCTTCAGGGGGCTTTTCACCAATCCACTTTTGTGGATCATCCTCTTCGTTCTTCTGGTAACCTTTGCGGTGCGCTACATGCTCGCCGCCAAGGACAAGAGGACTAACGTCTTAGTGTAGAGTGAGTGCCCAGTTGCACAACAAGAAAGACCCCTTGACGGGGTCTTTCTTGTTGATATGATGATGCCGAGTCGATTAGTTAATGAATAACTGCGACAGATATGAGAAGGAACGTTGAGAAATAGAGGTTTCGCTCTGTTAGCTTCCGGTCCGGTGTCTAACAAAGCGGAATCTCTCATAGAACTAAGGTAAGAGACAGTGCGCCAGGTGCGTACTGTTTGAGTGCTTTTTAGTTGTCCCAAGCGTCTATTTCTCTTTTACAAGAGAATTGGATTTTCAGGAGGATTTGATCCTGGTCCAGGATGAACGCTGGCGGCGTGGATTAGGCATGCAAGTCGAGCGCCTGACTTTCATTGACCAAGCCAATTTGGTAAGGTCGCCGAAAGTCGGGAGCGGCAAACGAGTTAGTAACACCTTGGAACCTACCCTGTACACGGGAATAAGCCATCGAAAGATGGTCTAATGCCCGATAGTCTCGCAAGAGTAAAGCTCCGGCGGTACAGGAGGGGCCTAGGCCCGATCAGCTTGTTGGTGAGGTAATAGCTCACCAAGGCTACGACCGGTAGGGGAGGTGAGAGCCTGACCCCCAACGACGGAACTGAGATACGGTCCGTACACCTACGGGT
>MHIS01000020.1:38741-57296 GCA_001817635.1 Candidatus Colwellbacteria bacterium GWA2_46_10 | reverse complement strand
ATCCCAGTACTCCTGGAGTTGTTTTATAACAACCTCCTTAATAGATTCATTGTTTTCCCAACGAACTTTCAGATACTTTTTAATATCCTCACGAAAAGGATTTTCACCGTATTGTCCTATTAAAAGCGCAAGTTCATTATCTGGTTTTCTGCCGTTTCTAATGGTATTGAGTCCAATCTCTATATCGTCAATGTCTCTTTCTAAATCGTACTTATAGGTAACATGAGGTAATTTCATATCATGTGATATAGTACATATTTTTGTCTCTTATTGGCAAGAATATGAGTTTCTAGCGTCTATATAAAAGTGTGACTTTTGTCACTTTTTATAGGGTACCCAAAGAGGCCCCTAGATTATGGTTTTAAAACAAGTATCAATATTTCCGCTACTCTGTATTTGTTAAATTGTCACAATAAGGGTATGAAGTGCACCTGCCACTAACAAACCAATAATTAACTTATCCAAAAAAGATAGTTTTCCCTTAAGTTTTCCGCGCATCAGGATGACTAAGATACATTCAATGGCAAGGAATATCGCTCCCACTATGCTAACCAGGGTAATAAAGCTCCCTATACCCACAGTAAAGAGTAGGACGGGTACCAAGGCCACTATTAACAACGCCAGAACATCATGTAATTTAAGATCGTTGGATAGAATATCTTTGATCTCGGTTCCGATCACTATGTACGATGTCCATATTGTTAAAAGTCCGAGGATTCCGAGAATAGGCAAGGGTAGGAGGGTTCCGCCTACAATGCCGGAAACCGCGTCTGTAGTGACACCCGAAGGGGATAGGCCGATAACACCTATAGCAAAAAGGAGGAAAAGAACGGCTGGAATGGCGGTGCCGAGGGCGATTGGTACCTTAGCTTTCTTCCAGTCAAGCTTTGCCGATTCGTAGTAATCTTCGAGGGGGCCAATAGCGGCTCGTCCATAAAGGGCAAAGAGAACCGCTCCGTACGGGAAAAGTAATCCAGATAGGGATGTATCCGGAGTGATGGCTGGCGTTTCCTGGCCTAACCCCAAGAAGAATACGAACAGTATTATCGCAAGCATGGCCGCCGAGAGGAAGGTGTCCAGGTTAAGGAGCTTCTTTATGGACAGTGCGATGGCTAGGGAGCTGACTGCCCAGAAAAGATAGTTGGAGATATTCGGACCGGAGGAGCTTATTAGGCTCCAGAAACTGGCGGAAAGGATTACGTAAATGGTTAGGGTGAGCAGGAGGCCGACCACAACCGCGATGATAGATAGCCAGAATCCACCTTTGCCTAAGTGCTCACCGGCATAACTGGCAAAACGGTGTTTGCCGGAATGTTCGCTGATGATTACCGCATAGTCGTTGTTGATTTTGATGAAGATCAAGGTAAAGAGGATTAGGTATATTGATCCTACGAGGAAACCGCTTTTTGAAAAAACGTAGGGCAGGGCAAACATTCCAGCTCCTACGGTTAAAGAGCCAACCAGCACGGTGGGCAGGACGTATTGCCTATACCAAAGAGTTAACCTCTTCATATATACTCATGATACTATACTACCCTTATGTATTTTGGTTTTGCGGGTTTGTATAATTAGGTGAACTTGAAGGATCTGACTAAAATTTTCTCTATGAGTGTACCCGTAGGCCTGGTTATGGTCTTCTTCTTGATTTCAGCGTCTCTCGGGTATGCATACTGGAATCTACAAACCCAATACGACTCACTAAAAGAAGAAAAGGCCTCTTTAGAGAAGACTTTGGGGGTGAAGGAGGAAAATCTTTCCCAGGTAGAGAGTGAAAAGGCGACCCTGGAGGGAGAACTGATGGGGGAGAAGCAGAAAGTTGAGGAGTTTAGCGAGCAGGTCGGGGAGATCGCGGAAACCGTTGGGGTGCTGGATAAGCTAAGTAAGATTGACCCAGAGCTGCTGCAGAAGTATTCAAAAGTATTCTTTTTGAATGAGCACTATATCCCTCAGGGGCTCTCATCCATCAAAACCGAATATAGATGGAATGAAGAGAATGATATACAAATCCACTCTTCGGTGCGGTCGTACTTCCAGGATATGCTCTCGGATGCGGTGGATGACGAAATTAACATATATGTAGTATCAGCGTATAGATCCTTCGGCACTCAATCGGCTCTCAAGTCGGGGTATAAAGTTCTATACGGCTCGGGGGCGAATCAATTTTCCGCAGACCAGGGATATTCAGAACATCAACTGGGAACGGCGGTTGACTTGACGGTGGTGGGGGTGGGGGCAAACCTTACCGGATTTGAGAATACCGAAGCATACACCTGGCTTCAGGAAAATGCATATAAATATGGGTTTGTGCTCTCATATCCCAAGGGTAACGGGTACTATGTCTTTGAACCATGGCATTGGAGATTCGTAGGAAAAGATCTAGCCATAAAGCTTCACAGGGAAGATAAAAATTTCTATGATCTAGATCAACGACAGATAGATGAATATTTGGTGAGTATTTTTGATTAGGATGTAAAAGGTCGTAATGAGAATTTAAAGGCAAATGAATAAAACATTTTTAGTAGTAGCGTTGATAGTAGTAGCGGCTTTGGGAATATGGTACTTCACGAGCCAATCTCAAGCTCCAGCAGTAAATGAGACAGAGAACGTGGGGGGAAATGGGACGGTAGAAGAGGCAACCGATGGTGGGAATGTAATAACCTTTACCGGAACAGGATTTTCTCCAGGCATCTTGACCGTAAAGGCAGGGGAGACAGTTAAATTCGTAAATAGTTCAGATGGTAACTTCTGGCCAGCCTCAGCGATGCATCCAACTCACACAGTATATCCCGGCTCTGGCATTGAAAAGTGTGATACCGCCGAGCGGGAAAGTATCTTTGACGCCTGTGATGGCATAGCTCCGGGCGGGAGCTACGAATTCACTTTCAACGAAGTAGGTGAGTGGGGGTACCACAACCATCTTGACGCTAAATTCTTCGGAAAGGTGGTAGTTGAATAAGGGGGCTAATCCCAGGTATATTAAGGGGTATGAAACCCCATAAAGTAAGGGTAGCTCTTTTGGTGGGTGGTCCCTCTTCAGAACACGATGTTTCCCTAGCCAGTGGGCGATTAGTGCATGCTAGTTTGGATAAAGACAGATATGACATTATCCCCGTTTTGGTGAATCGTAAGGGGGAATGGCCCGTAGAGCCAAAACACCTGAAAGATATGGCTGATGTGGTCTTTGTGGCCATGCATGGGGAGTACGGTGAGGACGGTACGGTGCAGGAGCTTTTGAGAGATTTGGAAATCCCATATACCGGGAGTGATCATATGGCAAGCGCCTTGGCTATGAACAAAATTCTCTCTCGAAGACTCTTTAAGGCTCACGGCATGAATGTTCCCCATTCGGTGGTATTTAACAGCCATGAATCGGCGGAAAGAGACTGGAGTGATATTTCGCTACCTGCGGTGGTAAAACCGTTTAATAGGGGATCTTCTTTGGGGGTGGGGATTGCAAGAACCATAGATGAGGTGAAGCTAGCTCTTGAGAGAGCATTTTCATACAGCAAAAGAGCGCTCATAGAGGAATATATTCAGGGGAGGGAGTTAGCTTGTGGAGTTGTGGATGACGGTATGGGGCATGCTTTCCCATTGCCTGTTACGGAAATCATTCCTAAATCCGGATTCTTTGACTACAACGCCAAATACACTAAGGGGGCAACGGATAAGGTAACTCCAGCGAGAATATTGGAGAGGGAGACTGGCTTGGCTCAGGCCGTAGCGCTACGGGCACACGAACTAGTTGGGGCATCTGGCGTTTCTAAAACAGATATGATTTTGGGAGAAGATGGGGATTTGTACGTTCTTGAATTGAACACCATTCCGGGAATGACAGAAAACAGTTTGGTGCCCCAAGCGGCCCTCGCTCACGGGATAACTCTAGAAGAGCTTTTCGATCGCATCATAGAAGCAGCTTTTATCAAACATGCTGCCAGCGCGCGTAGATGACTCCGGTAGAACAAATAAAGGACAAATTGAACTTGGTTGAGTTCCTCAAGGGGTATTTGGAGCTCAAACCTGCTGGAAAAAATCAGAGGGCTCTTTGTCCATTCCATAAGGAGAAAACACCTTCCTTTATGGTCTCTCCAGAACGGCAGATGTGGCGTTGTTTCGGGTGCGGTGAGGGAGGAGACATTTTCAAGTTTGTCATGCGGTACGAGAACCTTGAGTTCTATGAGGCTCTCCGGGTTTTGGCGGAAAAGGCAGGGGTGGATCTGAAACGTACCTCCTCGGCAGACCAAAGACAGCTCAATAACTTGTATGAGTTGATCGCAACCGCTAAAGATCTTTTCCAAGAACATTTGAAAGGTTCCAAAGAGGCCATCGCATACTTGAAGGAGCGCCACCTTACGGGTCAAACTGCTAAGGAGTTTGAGTTGGGGTTTTCTCCGGACTTGCCTGATGCGGTGACGGTAGGGCTGATGAACAAGGGGTTTCGCATAGAGGATATTGTGCGCGCCGGGCTTACTATCAAAACCGAAAAGGGGAAGTACCTTGATCGATTTAGGGGGAGGATCATGTTCCCGATCCACAATCATTTTGGGAAGCCGGTAGGGTTCACCGGTAGGGTGCTCCCGGGGGCGGATGACAGGTTTGGGAAGTATGTGAATACGCCGGAGACGCCGCTTTTTAACAAATCAAGGGTGCTCTACGGCCTTTGGAAGAGCAAGAAACCGGTGAGAGAAGCCAAGAAGGCTCTTTTAGTTGAAGGACAGATGGATTTTCTCCAGCTTTGGCAAAATGGCATTACTAATGTAGTGGCTACTTCCGGTACGGCTCTAACCAGAGACCATTTACGCGCCCTGGGGAGAGTGGCGGAGGAAGTGGTGGTGGCTTTCGACAAAGACGAAGCGGGACTCAAAGCGGCAGAAAGAGCGATCGATATGGCGGGAGCGGAAGACTTTAGCGTGCTGGTGATGGATCTTGGGGATTACAAGGACCCAGCGGATGCGGCTGAGGCGGATCCAGAGTTTGTGAAAAAGGCGATAGCAGAGGCGCGTCCAGCCATGGAACATTATCTAGCCTATTACCTCCCCGCTACTGTTACCTCTGCCAAAGACAAAAAGATGGCGGTAAGGAGTGTCTTAGGGAAAATTGCCGTGCTCCCGAGCGGGGTAGAGCGTTCACATTGGTTGAGGGAGTTGAGCTACAGAGTGGCCACCCCGGAAAAGGATCTGGTATCCGAGATGGAGGCTTTGCAATCCGGAGTGGAGATACAGGAGACCGCCTCAAGCACTCCCGCGGAGCATCGCAAACTCACTCGTCAGGATGTGATCTGCGAGGAGATAATATATATCGCGAGCTCCAGAGAAGATTTACGAGAGAAAATCGAATCACACACCAATTTGATGCCGGAGTTGTACAGAGATGTTTTTGCCGCACTCCAGGGAAAAGCGGAGCCGATGGGAGAAGTAAAAGAGATGCTTGAATTTTTGAGCCTTCATCCCGGAGTGGAAATGAGGGGCGTTGGGGATCTGGAAGCCAAGGAGTTAGAGAGGCTTTTCCAAGAACTTGAACTTGAACATCTGGACCTTATCACCAAAAAACTCAAAGGAGAGATCTTGGTTGCGGAAAGGGCGGGGGAGCAAAAAGTCCTTGATGGGAAATTAAAGGAGTTTGACGATATCAGTCGCAAAATGCAACATATAAAACATGCCAAAAGCAACTCGTAAGAAAAAGGTAAAGAAATCTCTGAAGAGGAAAAGTCCAAAGAAAACAAAGAAAGTTGTTTCAAAAAAGCGCGTCAAGAAAACTCGGCCAGTAAAAAAGAGTTTTAAGAGAGTAAAAAAGGTAGTTAAAAAGAGGGCCACTAAGAAACTCTCAAGAAAAAAGCTTTCTTCTAAAGCGCGGAAGACCGCAGTCAAGAGCGTGCCTAGAAGGGGGTCTTTGAAGAATGAAGAACAACTCGCTGCTCTAATCACCCGGGGCCAGGAAAAGGGGTTTGTAACAGACCTAGAAATCCTTGAGTATTTTCCAAACATCGAGGATGACACCGATTTTCTGGATAAGATATACGAAGAGCTTGAACAAAACAGCCTCAAGGTAATCGAGGTGGAAACTCTTTTGGGAGAAGGGACGGGTGAAGTTACCGAAAAAGAGCTGAAAGAAGCGACAAACATTAAGGGCGCGTTGCCCGACAACGTACAGATGTACTTGAGAGAGATCGGGAAAACGCCCCTCCTTAAATCCCATGAAGAAAAAGAACTGGCTAAAAGAATCCTAAAGGGAGATGAGGCTGCGAGGCAGCAACTCATCAAGGCCAACCTAAGGTTGGTAGTTTCGATCGCTAAGAGATATGTGAACCGTAGCGCGCTTTCTATCTCAGATTTGATCCAAGAGGGGAATATCGGGCTCTTCAAGGCAGTTGAGAAGTTTGATTACACCAAGGGATTCAAATTCTCAACCTATGCCACTTGGTGGATCCGCCAAGCTATTACCCGTGCCCTCGCAGACCAGTCTCGCACTATCAGAATTCCGGTGCACATGGTGGAAACCATCTCCAAGTTTACTCAGGCTAAAAGAAAGTTAGCGCAACAGTTGGGGAGAGAGCCGATGGTGGAGGAAATAGCGTTGGAGATGGATTTGCCGGTGGAAAAGGTAAGGAACATTCAGAAGATCTCGCAGGAGGTGGTATCACTTGAATCTCCAATAGGGGATGATGATGACAAATCCACTCTTGCTGATTTCATCCAGGACGAGAAGAGCCTTACGCCGACTCAATTGACCTCCCAAGAACTTCTGAAGGATCAAATTAGGGATATTATCCAGGATTTAACGGAGAGAGAACGCAAGATCTTAGAGATGCGTTTCGGTTTGGATGATGGGGTAACCCATACCCTAGAAGAGGTGGGAAAGGTCTTCAGCGTCACGAGAGAGCGTATTCGTCAGATCGAGGCCAAGGCTTTGGAGAAAATAAGGCTGCACGAACAAGCCAAACGTTTAGTAGATTACTAATGCAATCAGAGGAGGTTAGAAATAAGTTCATAAAGTTTTTTGAGAAGAGGGGCCACAAAGAAATCCCGTCAGCCTCCTTAGTCCCCGAAGCTGATTCCACCACTCTTTTCACCGGCTCTGGCATGCAGCCGTTGATTCCTTATCTTTTTGGCAAAGAACATCCCGCAGGGAGGCGTTTGGTCAATTTTCAGAGATGTTTCCGAGCAGAGGATATAGAGGAAACTGGCGATAACAGGCACACAACTTTCTTTGAAATGCTTGGCAACTGGTCCCTAGGTGATTATTTTAAAGAGGAGCAGCTAACTTGGTTTTTCGAGTTTCTTACAGATGTTGTTGGACTTGCAGCCAATAGGCTTTATGTAACGGTTTTCATAGGAGATCAGAAAAACAACATTCCACGTGACGATGAATCTGCGGATATCTGGCAGGGGTTGTTCGAGAGAAAGGGGATAGATCACAAGGTTGTGCCAATTGGACGCGCATCAATTGGCCATCAAACTGGCATGGACGGCGGGCGTATTTTTTACTACGACGCGAGCAAGAATTGGTGGAGTCGGAAGGGTAAACCTGAAGAGATGCCATCAGGAGAACTTGGCGGTCCTGACTCTGAGGTTTTTTTCGATTTTGGCACTCCCCACAATCCTAAATTTGGTAAATACTGTCATCCCAACTGCGACTGTGGCCGCTTCCTAGAGATAGGGAATTCGGTTTTTATGGAATATCAGAAGAATGAGGCGGGAAGATTTGAAAAGCTCTCCCAGCGAAACGTAGACTTCGGTGGTGGCTTGGAACGTATTACAGCCGCCTCCATTGATAATCCAGATGTCTTTCAAACAGACATTTTCAAAGAAATCATCGAAAAGATAGATCAGGTTAACCCAAAGTTGGATATATCCGTAAAGAGAGTTTTCGCCGATCACCTGCGAGGAGCATCGTTCCTGATAGCGGATGGCGTAAGGCCTTCTAATAAAGATGCGGGATACATTTTGAGAAGGTTAATAAGGAGGGTAATCGCCTATGAAATTCGGCATGATGTTCACCCCGATCTCTTAGCTGAGATACCTAGAGTTATTGTGGAGAAATTCAAGAAAGTATATTCCAACCTTGACTTAGACCAGATAATCGAGGTTCTAAAAATTGAGAAATCCAAGTTCAAAGCTGCCTTGAGCCGCGGGTTGAACGAGCTTGCTGGATATAAGGAAATAAATGTTCGGGAAGCCTTTCACCTCTATGAAACCTATGGTTTGCCCTTTGAGTTGATTATAGAAATGGCTCCTAAGGGTATAACTGCTGACATTAAAAAAGAGGATTTCGACAAAGAGTTTGAGAAGCACCAGGAGGCTTCAAGAGCGGGGAAAGAGAGAAAGTTTGGGGGTCACGGGATGTTGCTTGATACCGGAGAGCTCAAGGCCACGGACGCGACGGAACTGCAGAAAGTTACCAGATTGCATACGGCAACCCATTTGATGCAGGCGGCTCTGCGAAAAGTGCTGGGAGAGAGTATCTCTCAAAGAGGTTCGGATATAACGGTGGAGCGTACTCGTTTTGACTTTACCTTTGACCGGAAGTTGACCGATGCAGAAGTTGCCCAGGTAGAGGATCTGGTGAACGAAGCCATCGCAAAGGATCTACCCTTTCAGTATGAGGAGATGCCTCTCGATGAGGCCAAGAAAAGTGGAGCGCTCTATTTCTTCAAGGGCAAGTATCCGCCCAAGGTGAAGGTCTATTACTCCGGCGATTCCTTGAAAAGCGCTTTTTCCAAAGAACTTTGCGGAGGACCCCACGTTACCCATACTGGAGAAGTGGGAAAATTCAAGATCGGCAAGCAAGAGGCGGTGGCTGAGGGCGTACGTCGTTTAAGGGCAACCATTGATGGATAAGTCATGAAAGTTACTGATCTGGGGCCAGATAAGGCAGTTACCATATTCTCAACCGTTAAGATAACGCGGGAACATCCCACGCAGGCGTTAACTCCGGTGGATCTAGAAAACCATATTTCTCAAGCGGTTTGGAAATTCTATAACGATTGTCGGAGTGAAGCGGCTGAAAGATTAGGGAAAAGCGAGATGGATCTGATCATGACGGACGCGAGGGTCGTGGGGGTGAAGATCGATGGGCATCAGGTCATTAACCCCAGTGGGTTCACGGGGCGTGAACTAGAGGTGAAGCTTTGCATTAGCATGGCGGGAGAAAAGACAGGTGAGGGCGTACCGGTTGAGGGGGGCAGTATCAGGGCGCATATGTTAGCGAGCGGTGAGGATATAAAGAACGGTTACTACATTGAGATAGACGAAAACCAAAGTCATATCTTTTCCATAAATGACGAGAGGATAGCGCATCTCAATAGCTTCCCCTGGGGCAGGAAGAATATTGATAGGGCAACCAGAGAAAAATTGGATTTGGATAGCGAGACCGCGTATCTCATATATGCCCAATATGCCAATGGCAGGGTTTCGGAAAAAATGGACCGGTTTTTGGGAAAGGCATTTTGGGGAAGCTTCGGCGAGTTTATAAACGCTCTTTTGATGAACATCAGAAACGAGGGGGCGTTAAAGTTGAAAGAGATACCACCGGTATATATAAGAGCTAGTTTTACCTTGCCGGAGCAGGTCTTTCACAAACGTTATTCTCTAGGGAAGAAAAGTGTGAGTTTGAAAAAAATGTCAGATAAGTTGGACATAGAGGGATTTTTGGAAGATGGCATCCATGGGATATACGAGGATTTGAACGAGCTTGCTAAGAGGCGCATTAAATGGGCTACGCCCTCAGGTGGTTCCAATAAAGGGGCTTAGGTCGTATAATGTTATCGTTTGACTAGTGAGTAAAAAGATATACCTAAATAAATCTGATTCTACAGCTTCCGCTATAGATAAAATACTTAAGGCCGATGACGATGAGGTCATTTTATACATTCCGCGGGAAGCGGAGGTTGCGGAGAGCAAAAAGGACCTACAACTGCTCCAAAGAGAGGTAGAAGCGGCTGGTAAAACCTTCAAGGTGGAGTCGGTAGACGATGACACTATTGAAAAAGTCCTTTCCCTAGGCATCGATGCTACTAATCCATTTTTGGGAAGGGGCAAGAAAACGGTTTCTGATATCGTGGTTCAAAGAGGGAGGATTCCCGTAAGGGTAAGCGCTCCTCGAAAGGCTTCTAAGCCTGGCAGGGCAAAGAGGGGGCGTTCGGTAGTGGGATTGGGATTAACGGATGATACTGGAGAGGAAACGGAGATGGGGACATACAAAGCTCCTCGGGAGGGAATGAGCAAGGGCAAGAAAAGGTTAATTTGGCTTGGTTCTGGGCTACTAGGCGTAGCTTTAGTTGTGGGAGCAGCGATCTTTTTGCCTAGAGTAACGGTGACTATCGCGCTCGATAAGACGGAACACGGATATATTGGAAGCCTCAAAGTCTCTCCTGCGTTTGAAGAAAGTACAGTTAGTGAAAACACCCTTAACTTAAGAGGAGTGGTCTTTTCTTCCGAGAAGAATATTACCGACAAGTACGCCGCTAACGGAACCGATTCGGTTGGTAGGAAAGCTCGAGGGACCATTACCATATACAACAACTTTGGGACCGATGCGCAGTCGTTGGTTGCCACCACGCGCTTTGTGACCCCGGATGGGAAAATATATAGGTTAGACAGTAATGTAACGGTTCCGGGAGCAAAAAAAGACGGAGACAAGCTAGTAGCCTCACATGTTGAAGCGACGGTGACGGCAGACCAACCGGGAGAAGAATATAATATTGGTTCCGTTCCTAAGTTCCGTATTCCAGGATTCCAGGGTTCTTCAAAGTACGAAGGTTTCTACGCCGAATCTAAGGGTACAATGAGCGGAGGGTCTTTCGGCGAGACCAAGGTGCCTACAGATGAGGATTTGAAAAGCGCCAAGGCGGATCTGCAAGGAAGATTGGAGGACGCGTTGAAGACAGAGTTCTTTGTGGGGTTGCCTTCGAACATCAAAGTTCTTGAGGGAGCTTACGATATAGAGATCACAAGGGAGCAGGTGAACGATGTAGTGGACAAGGATGGCAAATTCTCTCTGACGCTGTACGGACAGATCAAATTAATCGGTTTCGACGAGGCCGAGTTGGTGGATACCTTGCGTAAGAAGTTTGAAGCCGATGACAAACTTACGTTGCAAATATACGACTATACCGTCGACTACGGCGAGGTCAGCATTGATTTTACCAAGGAAGAATTGGGTAGCGCCGTGAAATTCGGGTCAAACTGGACGAGACCCTTTGATGCAGCCGAATTTGCCAAAAAGATAGTGGGTATGAAGGGGATTGAGCTAAAAACCGAGATTCTTTCAACCCCAGGAGTGCGCTCTGGAGAGGTTAAAATGTGGCCATTTTGGGTGAATAGGGTGCCTAAGGATCTCAGTCGCATCAGCGTTGACGCTAAATAGTCCTTGTGTTAATATCCAAGCCGCGCTAGATGACCGTTGAAGGAATAATCATGGAAACCCTACCGGGAGCTGCCTTTAGGGTCAAGTTGGATAACGATCGAGAAATTCTAGCCTATGTCGCGGGGAAGATGCGCATCAGGCATATCCGCATTTTACCGGGCGATAAGGTGAAGCTGGAGCTCCCAGATGAGAACTCTGCCAGAGGCAGGATTACTTGGCGGATGTAGCGTATGAGTTTATGAAAGTCAGAGCATCAGTTAAAAAGATCTGTAATAAGTGTCAAATAATCCGCCGCAAAGGGCGGGTTTACGTCATTTGTAAGACTAGTCCTAAACATAAACAAAGACAGGGATAATGAGACTTTTTGGAATAAACATACCGGATGAAAAACGGGTGGCCGTAGCCTTAACCAGAGTGTACGGTATTGGTCCAACCCGCGCAGACAAGATTGTAGCAGAGGCCAAGATCGATACGACCAGGCGTACTAAAGACCTAAGCCAAGACGAGCTTAACCGAATTAAGCAGATTATAGAGCAGACGTACAAGGTGGAAGGTGAATTGCGCCAAGAGGTGCGTTCCAACATCACCCGTTTGAAAAATATCAAAAGCTACCGTGGCGTCAGGCACATGAAACATCTGCCGGTAAGGGGACAGAATACCAAGCGTAACTCGCGTACCGTTCGCGGTAACGTGCGTCACACCATGGGTAGCGGTCGCAGGAAGCTAACACTGAAATAATATGGGTAAGAAAAAAGTCATAGAAAAAACAAGTGATCAGACAAAGCCCGCAGAGAAGGCTCCAGCTAAGAATGCCAAGAAGAAAGGAACGAAAACCCTTGAGCAGGGCAGAATCTATATTAGGGCTTCATACAACAACACCTTTATTACCGTCACCGATGAGAAGGGGGATGTGGTAACTTGGGCAAGCGCCGGCGGTACCGGTTTCTCCGGGCCCAAGAAGGCTACTCCTTTTGCTGCCTCTAAGGTGATAGCCAGCATCATGGAGAAGATCAGTAAAAACGGTCCTCGCAAGGTTGACGTATATGTATCTGGAGTTGGTTCGGGGAGAGATTCAGCAATTAGAACGCTGGCTACTCAGGATATAGATATTCTTTCGATCAAAGATATCAACCCGATCGCCCACAACGGTCCAAGGCCTCGCAAACAACGCAGGATGTAGAAAAAATGATTGGAACCACAGAAAAAAAGGAAAGAAGTTTGGGCGTTAAGCTCTCCAGGAAGGGTGAGCGTTCGAGTTCTCCCAAAGCCGCATTGATCCGCAAGCCGTACCGTCCGGGGCAGCATGGTAAAAGGTTTAAGAGCAAGGTAAGCGAATACGGCCAACAGCTTCAAGAGAAACAGAAGATCAAATTCAGCTACGGAGTGACCGAGCGTCAGCTTTTGAGGCTTTTTAAAGAGGTTGAGAGAAAAAGCAAGCAAGAACACATCTCGGCGGCGGAGGCGGTGGTGAGCTCTCTGGAGCGCCGTTTGGATAACGTCATTATGCGCCTCGGGATTACCGAAGGGCGCAACTTGGCTCGCCAGATGGTTTCTCACGGGCACTTCAGAGTGAATGACAGGAAGGTGAAAATCCCTTCCTATAAGGTCAAGGTCGGTGATAAGATCTCCGTGAGGCCGGAATCCAAGGGTATGACATACTTTCAGGAACTTCCGGAGAGATTGAAGAAGTTTGAGCCCCCAGTGTGGCTCAAGCTCGATAAGGGTCTGATTGTGGGGGAAGTGGTAAGCCAGCCCCAAGATACAGAGGTCCCGTTCAATGTAAGTTTAGTAGTCGACTTCTACTCTAAGAAATAAAATAATTATGGATTACACATACTTAAGCGAAACAGTAAAAATAAAGAAGGTATCCGAGGATGAGCGCAACGGCGTCTTCGAGATAGAAGGTCTTTTCCGAGGATACGGTTTGACCATAGGAAATGCCTTGCGCAGGGTGTTGCTTTCCTCGCTTCCAGGAGCAGCAATTACCCGTTTCACCGTGAAGGGAGCGGGGCACGAATTTACCACTATTCCCGGCATGGTGGAGGATGTGGTGGAACTAGGGCTCAATCTTAAGCAGGTGAAATTTGCCTTCTATGCCGAAGGACCTCAGGAACTTTTTTTGAGATTCAAAGGCGAGGGAGATGTAAAAGCGAAAGATATCACCGACAGTGCTCAAGTGAGAGTAATGAACCCAGATCTACACATCGCCACTCTTTCCACTAAGGGAGCGGAGTTGGATATAGTTTTGACCGTAGAGAAAGGTTTAGGATACGTGCCGGTTGAAGCTCAGAAAACGGAGAGGTTGCCTGTGGGGACGATAGCCCTAGATGCCGTTTTTTCACCGGTTGTGAATGTTAACTACACCGTAGAGAATATGCGCGTAGGGGATCGTACCGACTACAACCGCGTACGGGTAGAGATTGAGACGGATGGTACCGTTTCTCCTTCAAGCGCTCTTCACAAGGCGGCTAACATTTTAATAGACCACCTCAAGAAAGTAGTGGATGTGGAGGTAGTCCAGGCCAAAGAAGAGAAGGCTTCCAAGAAAGAAAAGAAGGCAGAAGAGCCCAAAGAGGAGGTTAAAGAAAAATAGACGAAGATGAGACACGCTAAGAAAGGACGTAAATTCGGCATGCTTACCGGCAAAAGGCGGGCTTTCTTGCGCATTCTCTCTCATAATCTTGTGATGAAGGGCAAAATCCAGACTACGGAGGCGAAGGCCAAGGAGATCAGACCTAGAGTAGAGAAACTCGTTACTTTAGCCAAAAAGGGAGACCTTGCTGCCTTGAGGCTTTTAGCGAAACGTATGCCGAAAGACTCCGCATATAAACTTTTTCATGAAATCGCTCCTCGTTACAAAACAAAGAAAGGAGGATATTTGAGAATTCGAAAAACTGCGGTAACCAGGAAAAGGGACGGGGTGAAACAAGCAATCATTGAGTTCGTATAAAGCCATGGCAGATCACACAATAGACGCTAAGAATAAACCTTTAGGAAGATTAGCTACGCAGATAGCGAGCTTGCTGCAGGATAAGAATCTTCCAAGCTACGCTCCCCATAAAGAAGGAGGCAATAAGGTGGTGGTGAAAAATGTTCATCTTCTTAAGGTGACCGGGAAGAAAGCTAGCCAGAAAGTATACAAACGTCATAGCGATAGGCCGGGCAACTTGAAGATACAGAAGTTTGCTTACGTATTTGAGAAAACTCCAGAGAAAGTACTTATCAATGCTGTAAGGGGAATGCTTCCCAAAAACAAATTACGCACTCCGAGGCTTAAGAGATTGATTATAGAAAACAAAGACAATGGCTAAGGAATCAGAAAAGAAATATTTTGAAGGCTTGGGTAGGCGCAAGAGCGCTATAGCTAGGGTTAGATTTTACCCCGCCGGCAAAGGCGGAACCTTTATGGTTAACGGCAAAGGACACAAAGAGTATTTTGTAACCGAAAGGTATAGGGCGAGCGCCTTTTCCCCTATGACCATCCTCGACTCCGGAGTAAAGAAAGATGCAGAAGTGTCGGTGCGAATAAAGGGAGGGGGTATCATGTCCCAAGCCGAGGCTGTGACTGTTGGTTTAGCCAGAGCTTTGGTAAAATTTGATGGAGAGTTGAAGGAGCGACTGCGCGCTGCTGGGTATCTAACTCGCGACCCGCGTCAGGTAGAGCGTAAGAAGCCTGGACTCAAGAAGGCACGTCGCGCTCCTCAGTGGAAGAAGCGTTAGATGACACGTACCAAAGCTAAACACAACCTTATTCTTTCTGTTTGCTCGTTTTTTG
The DNA here is from genome assembly GCA_001817635.1 of Candidatus Colwellbacteria bacterium GWA2_46_10. Taxonomy (GTDB): domain Bacteria; phylum Patescibacteriota; class Minisyncoccia; order UBA6257; family Colwellbacteraceae; genus GWA2-46-10. Next base: position 42,160 of record MHIS01000020.1, on the reverse strand, counting down.
CCGTTCACCTGATAGCTACCTCAAATGACTGGTATAGGTCTCTGGCGTGGATAGATATTCCAGCCCACTTTTTGGGAGGCGTAATGGCCGCCGCTATCTTTTACTGGTTTTTCTACAAAAATCCCAGCTATTTTGATACTGCCCGCAGTTTTTGGGTGACACTCTTTTTGGTTTTGGGGTGGACGGCCCTAACGGGAGTCTTATGGGAGTTTGCTGAATTTCTCTATGATTTGGGGATAGCAACTTATAGCCTACCTTTGAAAACTTTGCAGTTCGGGTTGATGGATACCTTAGGGGATCTGCTCTCCGATCTTTTTGGGGGATTAGCCTTGGCTATTTTTGTGAGGCTCCGCTACCATAGATAGTAATGGAGGGAGTCAAACCTTATCTTTCAGTAATTGTTCCGGCGTATAACGAGGCTGACAGGTTACCCCTAACTTTGGTGGATATAGATAGACATTTATCCACAAAAACATACACGTATGAAATCATCGCAGTTGATGACGGTTCTTCCGATGGCACGCAAGAGGTGGCTAAAAAGTTTATGAAACTGATCCCAAACCTTCGAGTTATTGGATACAAAGATAATCAGGGGAAGGGAAATGCGGTAAAGATGGGCATGCTTGAAGCCAAAGGGAAATACAGGCTCTTCACAGATGCAGACAACTCAACCTCCATTGATCATTTCGACAAGATGATCCCAGTACTGAAGGAAGGATATGATATCGTGATCTGCTCGAGAGACGTTAAGGGATCGCAGATGCACCCACCCCAATCTCTTTTGAAGCGCATGTTGGGGAATATGGGGAACCTTTTCATTCAAGTAGTACTTCTGCCTGGGATTCGAGACACCCAGTGCGGGTTCAAGGTATTTAGTGAAGAGGCGGCCTTGAGGATCTTCGCACTCCAGAGAATTAGGCGCTGGGGCTTTGATATCGAAGCCTTGGCCCTAGGAAAACGTATGGGATACAAAATCAAAGAAATCCCCGCTTATTGGGTCAATGATGCCGATTCAAGGGTGAAACCCTTGGCATATTTTCAGGTTCTTTTTGAGACCGTGAAAGTGCGCTGGTGGCTCTGGCGCAAGGCCTATAACTTGGGGAGTAACTAGTCTCCTTTACTCCTCGGAGAAATGTGTATAGAATTCACCCCTAGTTGTCTTTTGTATGGAATATCTAACTAAGGAAAAATTTGAGGAATTGGAGCTTGAGCTTGAAAGGCTAAAGACCGAAGGGCGCAAAGAGGTTACCGAAAGCTTGAAGATTGCCAAAGAGTTGGGAGATCTTTCCGAGAACTCCCAATATATTGAAGCACGCGATGAACAACAGCGCGTTGAAAGGCGTATCTCGGAAATCGAGCAAATGCTCAAGGAAGCCGAGATTATTACCAAAAGGCCCAAGAAACGTGATGCCGTTGAGGTGGGTGCAACCGTGGAGGTTTCACGCAACGGAGACACGGTAAAGTTTTTTATAGTTGGCAGTAGTGAAGCGGATCCGGTTGGTGGATATATTTCAAATGAATCTCCTTTGGGAAGAGTGCTTATCGGGAAAAAAGTGGGGGAGAGCGTGGAGGTAAAGACTCCTTCTGGGAAAACCAAGTACCAGATCAAGTCTATTAGTTAGGTCTTCTACGGCCCGTAGATAATTGTGGGAGGGCAAGAATATGATATTCTAAAGGTTAAGCACAGATGCTTAACGAAATCAGACAAGATAGGTTAAAGAAGCTCAAAAAGCTCAAAGAAGCTGGTGTGAATCCGTATCCGGCGAATGTTCCAAAACGTACGGAAATAGCGGCCGCTTTGAGGGATTTTAATAAGTTGATGCTTTCAGGGAAGGGGGTGTACCTGGCCGGGCGCATTACGTCGCTCCGGGATCAAGGGGGACTTCTCTTTATTGATATTGATGATGGCTCTGCCTCTATCCAAGCTTTTGTGAACAAAAAGGAAGTTAAGCAGTTTGGACTTTGGAAGGAGACTTTGGATCCAGGGGATTTCATTGGAGTGAGAGGAACACTTTTCAAGACCAAAAGAGGGGAGCGAAGCATCAAGGCCAGCAAGATAGATGTACTGGTAAAGAGCCTCAATCCCTTGCCGGATAGCTGGTTTGGCCTCAAGGATGTAGAAGAGAGGTTCCGCAAGCGCTACCTTGACCTGTTTTTAAATAAAGAGGTAAAAGAGGCCTTTGAAATACGCTCAATGTTGATCAGGCAAATGAGGGAATTCTTGTGGAAGGAGGGATTCATTGAGGTTGAAACTCCCATACTTCAGCCAATTCCGGGAGGCGCCCTGGCGAGGCCGTTCAAAACCCAGCATAACGCCTTGGGGGAAGATTTCTACTTACGCATTGCCCCCGAACTTTATCTCAAAAGGTTGCTTATCGGAGGATTCAATAAGATTTTTGAGATCGGCAGGGTGTTTCGCAATGAGGGGATAGACAGAGAACACAATCCAGAGTTCACCATGCTCGAGCTCTACTGGGCATACGAGGACTACGAAGGAATGATCAAACTAACCGAAAAGCTACTGAAGCCTTTCATTAAGGGTCCGTGGAAGAGAGTGAAGTATGCTGATGCATTCAAACAATACGCCAAGATGGATGTGAGTCGGGTAAAAAACAAAGAGGAGATAGATAAGATCTTCAAAAAGAAAGTACGTCCCCATCTTCAATCTCCAACCATCTTGATGGATCAACCCAAAGCCATCTCTCCACTTTCTAAATCAAAGGAGGAGAATCCAGAAATTACGGAGCGATTTCACTTCATCGTGGGGTCTATGGAGGTGGCCAACGGTTTTAGCGAACTTAACGATCCAATAGATCAAAGAGAACGCATGAAATATCAAGAGGGGCTTTTCCGTAAGGGGAACAAGGAGGCGAGTCGTATGGACGAAGATTTTCTTGAGGCCCTAGAGTATGGTATGCCTCCGGCTGCCGGGTTGGGCGTGGGGATTGATAGGATAGTAGCTCTGGCCACCAAAAGGCACTCGTTGAAAGAAGCAATTTTGTTTCCAACCCTAAAAACTAAAAAGTAATATGTTGAATCCTAACGTAATTAGAGAAAATCCAGATTTGGTAAAAAGGGGTATTAGCAACCGAGGCGGGAACCCGTCCTTGGTGGATGACTTCCTGAAAGCCGATAGTGATTGGCGCGAGTTAACCGGGAAGATAGAGGAACTGCGGGCGAGGAAGAACAAGCTTGGGAAAGACGATCAAGAGCAAGCAAGGAAGATAAAGGAAGAAACAAAAGGGCTAGAGGTAGAGCTCAAGCCCTTGAATGAACGAAGAGAAACTGCGTTATTGCTAATCCCAAACGTTCCAGAAGAGAGAGCGCCTGTGGGAAGGGATGAATCAGGAAATGTGGTTTTAAGAGAGGTCGGGAAGGTACCACAATTCAAATTTGAGCCTAAGGACTACCTTGCTCTC
>MHIS01000020.1:35034-38653 GCA_001817635.1 Candidatus Colwellbacteria bacterium GWA2_46_10 | reverse complement strand
TTGCCCTGGTCCGATTTGTCTTCGAAAAGCTCGGCAAACACGGTTTTGTGCCGATAGTGCCCCCCGTGCTTATCAAGCCCGAGCCAATGATCGGTATGGGTAAAAATAAGTTCATTGCCGACGGAGATGCCTTCTTTATCGAGAAAGACAACTTGTATCTTGTGGGGACAGCCGAAGATACGATCGGCTCTATGTATATGGGAGAAACTCTGGAGGAAAAAGCTTTGCCATTACGTTTTGCGGGCTTTTCAACTGCGTTCCGCAGAGAGGCCGGATCATACGGAAAAGATACCAAGGGAATTTTGAGAGTGCACCAGTTTGATAAGGTAGAAATGTTTTCTTTTACTAAACCGGAAGATTCTATAGAAGAGAACGATTTTCTTTTGAAAATGCAGGAAGAAATTATGCAGGCCCTAAATCTTCCATACAGAGTGGTGCATATTTCAACTGGAGATATGGGGTTCTCGGCGAGTAACCAGTTTGACGTGGAAACTTGGATTCCTAGCGAGGGTAAATATAGAGAAACGCATTCGTGCTCTAACACTACTGATTTCCAATCCAGGGGGTTGAATATTAAGTATAAAAACGGAAAGGGTGGGGGATATGTTCACACCCTAAATGCTACTGCCGTAGCGATTGGTAGAACGCTAATGGCTATCCTTGAGAACAACCAGAACAGCAAAGGAAAAGTTGCGATACCGAAAGTTCTCCAAAAGTATGTTGGCAAGAAGGAGATCGAGAAACCACAGCTCCCTTAGGCATTATATTGTCTTAGGTGTGCTTTTGCTGACCGCGGGAGGTGCGGTTTATTTAATTTGGTTTTCTCCGGTTTTTGTTATACAGGCAGTAGAAGTCGAAGGGGGAGAACTTGCTCCAGGCGTGGATTTCGACAAGGCTGTTGGAGAAAATCTCATCTTCTACAAGCCCGATTTCAACCTAGAGAGTGCTCCCCAGGCGGCTTTTATCGAAGTTGATAAAGAGTATCTAAGGCGCACGGTGAAATTTACTCTTGGATCCAAGGAGCGGTATGCCATTTGGTGCATAGAGATTAAAGCGGAATGTTTCTGGATAGACGAAGGGGGTACGGCCTTTGCTCTAGCTCCAGACATCAAAGGCCCATTAGTGTTGCGATTAATAAGAGATGGATCTGAACGAGAACTGTCCTTGGGGTCAAAGGTTTTGGATGAAGACATGTTTGGAAATCTCAAGGCGGCCTTTGTTCTGTTGGAAGAACTTGATATATCGGTTCAGGAATTCAGGGTGGAAAATCTTAAATTCAGGGAGGCGGTGGCAAAGACCAACGGTCCCACAATCTACTTCAGTTTGCAGGATGACCCTTCTTTTGGGAGGGCGGTAGTGGAACAGCTGAGAGGCAGCGGTGAATGGAGCGCGGTCAATTATCTGGATTTGCGCGTTCCCGGCAGAGCCTATTACAGTCAGTAGCTAATCGGAGAGTTTGTATACAAAGATAGATTCACCAACCCTAAAATCCGGAGAGGTCGGGTTTTTGAGCCAACGGTATTCACTTTCAATATCTCTGGTGAACCCGGGGGCGGTGGGAGCAATTGAGTTTTGCAGTTCGTTAACCGATATAGCCATCCACTCTATACCGCTCTCGAGTGGGTTGCCGAAGTTTGAATACCAAGGGACTGCCTTATCCCCCATGTAGTATGGCGGGTATCCTCCGCCAAAATAGTTAACGCCTATTTTTTGAATATTGTTTTCCTCAACAAAGGTGGCTAGCCGCTTCAGATCTTGTCCCCAGTCATAGTTTGAATCAGTTGCGTAGCGCCAGCCATTGTCCGTACCCACGAGATCGTTGAAATAGGGGAGGTAATGCGGGAAAGCCGTAAGGGCTATGGCTCCCTGCCAAACAAATAGAAAAACGACCATAGCAGACCTTAGTTGTTTTTTGTATTCGTCCTTCTGGGCATGTTTTCTAAGCACTCCGGTTGCGAGGATATAAATTAGGGGAAGGATCGGGATGAGATGTCTCAACCCTATATTCAATGGGCTAGTTAGGCTGTAGAGCACGTAAATTGAGACAAAGAGCATCGCTGAGAACTCGTGAAGATTTGTATCCAGGTATTCGCGCAAGGTGGGGGTGCGTTTGAAAAGTGCCCTGACCATTCCAAAGAGAGCGAAGATTATTCCGAGCCCTGCCAGAATCAGCATCGGTAGGGTTTCCTTGAGAGCGTATATAATCGGGAAATATCCGGGACCACCGGTTCTATCCACATCACCCATGAAATATAAAGTGTTACCCCAGTTGGCGCGCTTAAGGACCATCAACATTCCAAGGGAGTACTGTGCGTATGGCCTGAGAATTGGTTTATCGGAGAGCCAGACGGTGGCATCAGCCAGGTAACTGAGTGGAGGATTTTCAAAGTCCGTGCCTATAATCGCCTGCGTATCCGAGAGTTGTTTCTCTGGGGAGTAGTTAATGCTGCCAATAGCGTAGAGCGGGTATATAACAAGAACTCCAATAATAAATATGAGGAAAAGTCTTCTAAGGTATGTAAAAACCAGAGCAAAGGCATGCTTGAACTCATGCTGGCTTTTATTGAACCTAATGAGGGCATAGATAATGGCCATCAGAAGCATGTGCCCTATAAGGATCAAAGCGGAGAATTTCGTAAGCTGGGCGATGCCGAACGCGATGCCCGCTATGATCAAAGATTTCTTATTCGGAGAGATAAGGTAGCGGTTGAAGTAATAGATAGAGATGACGATGCCTAAGGCCGCACCGATATCGGTTGTAACGTAGTGGCCATGAGCCAAGAAATGAGGGGAGAGGGCTACCCCTACCGATGGCAAGAGTGCCCACCATTCACCCATGAGTTCCTTGGACCAGATGTATACAAAAATAATGAGGATGAGGGTTAGGACCATTGGGCCGGTGCGGGCCCATTGGATGATTTGATCCGCGTCGTTACCTGATTGGTAAAGGAACTCATATCCCACATCCCATTGGCCGTTTACTTTTTCGCTCCAGGCGGGAGTATCTGTGGGGAAATTCAAATTGAGGAAGAGCAGGGGTAATCCGGCAGCCATTTTGACCAGGGGCGGATGTTCGGGGTTGAGGTGGTAATCAAGGCTGTTGAGGTATGAATAGCCTGCTGGGATGTGGGCCAGTTCGTCCATAATGGCTGATTCCCGCAAGGAGGAAAAAACCATTAATCCCAGGGATAGGACAAGAATGAGCGCCAAAATTATTCTACTTGCGAAGCGCATTTACTTATAATGATTATACACGATGAGGGAACTCAAATGGACAATTCACGCTAAGGCCAAGATGGGCTACTACCGTCTCTCCGAGAGTAGGGTGAGGAGAGTTATCAAAACTCCGGAACGCATAGAGGTTGGGATAGCGGAAGGAACGATTGCCTTGATGCAGCCAAATGGCAGAGGGAAGAGTGAACATGAGATCTGGGTGATGGTGAGGGATTTAGATAAAGAGCGAAGGGTTATCTCCACCTGGCGCTATCCTGGGCGTACTGTTCAGGGCGAGCCTTTACCCGAGGAGATCTTGAAGGAGTTCAGGGAGGTCATTCTTTGACATGGGGAACTTTTTGTCTTATAGCTTAATTGTAAAGTTGGCTCGCTAACATTGATTGAT
>MHIS01000020.1:27656-35017 GCA_001817635.1 Candidatus Colwellbacteria bacterium GWA2_46_10 | reverse complement strand
AGAAAGCGATGAAGTACACCCTGGTTGGTATTGCCAGTGCCATCGCGGTGTTCATCTTCGCTCCCGGGCGGCGTCGCGGAACGAAGAAGAGTTGACCCAAAGGAGGCCACCAAGATGGAAGAGTCCATGCCAGGAAAGATTTCCGGCCTTCAGGTCGGAGGACGGATCAAGACGTCTGGGGGAGTGTCCGTCACGATCAGGGCCATCCCGAGCAAGGGTGCCGGTGGCTGGTGCAGGGTGCTGACGCACAATGCACAAACACCAGACCCGCTGCTGTCGGAGGGGCGCTTCACGATTCTGAAAGAGGGGTGACGAGATGGTGTGGTGGCTGCTACTGATCATTGGGGTGATCGTTGCGGTGCTGGCGGTTTCGCTGATCCTCGCGCTGGCTCACCTCATCGGCAAGGTTGAGCTGTACCAGAGGGGCGATTAACGCTCCACAATCATGCAACGCTTCGCGTTTGCACGGAGGGATGTCTCCACGTGCCAGCGTGGAGCGTTTTTCCGTTTTGGGGTTAAATGGTATAACATTGGCCTATACCCCCTTATAGAACCGTAAGAAGAGGGGATTTGTTCGTGTTCAAATTAATTTCACCAAACAAACCAGGGGGAGATCAGCCGAAGGCTATAAAAAGCCTTAGTGAAGGCATAAGGAAGGGATTAAAACACCAGGTTCTTTTGGGTGTTACGGGATCTGGAAAGACCTTTACTGTGGCCAACGTCATCCAGAAAGTTCAAAAGTCTACCCTAGTTATTGCCCACAATAAGACTCTTGCGGCTCAGCTTTGTAATGAATTTAGAGAGATATTTCCAGAAAATGAAGTTCATTATTTCGTTTCTTACTACGACTATTACCAACCTGAGGCGTATATGCCGGGGACTGATACATATATATCAAAGGAAGCTCATACCAATGATGAGATAGACAGGTTGAGGCACGCTGCGACTACGGCGCTTTTGACAAAGAAAGATGTAATTATCGTCGCTTCCGTCTCCGCAATATACGGTTTAGGTTCACCGGACTTGTACAAAGAACACATTTTACATTTCAAGGTGGGAGATAAAGTTTCTCGCGAGGAGTTGGCCCGCAAATTAATTAAGGTACAGTTTGTACGCACCAACGCGGATCTAAAAAGAGGAAGCTTCCGCTTGCGGGGAGATAACTGGGAGATCATGTCTTCCCACGACGATATGATCTACAACCTCCTTATTGAGAAAAACACTATCAGGAGAATATATGTGATAGATCCGGTCAAGGGGTTCAGCTACGAGAACACTCCTCAAGTCGAAGAAATATATATTTCTCCCGTTAAGCACTACATCACTCCCGAAGAACAAACCGAAGCCGCTATCAAGGCTATTCAAGAGGAGCTCAAGGAAAGATTGGCTCTATTTGAAAAGGAAGGGAAGTTACTTGAGGCTGAGAGGTTAGAGCGCCGCACCAGAGGAGATATCGCGATGATCAGGGAAATTGGATACTGCAACGGTATTGAGAACTATTCCCGCCACCTTGACGGACGAATTGCGGGACAACCGCCAGCGACCCTTATTGATTACTTCCCCGAAGACTATCTGCTTGTAATAGACGAGTCTCACGTAACGGTGCCCCAGTTGGGAGGCATGTACGAAGGGGATGCCTCGCGCAAGCGCACTTTGATCGAACATGGTTTTCGTCTTCCTTCAGCTGCGGACAATAGGCCTTTGCGCTTTAGGGAATTTGAGAAGCGGGTAACTCAAACCATCTATACCAGCGCGACCCCTGGAACTTATGAGCTTGAAAAGAGCCAGAATACGGTTGAGCAGATCATTCGCCCCACTGGGTTGGTGGACCCAAAGATCACCCTTGCCCCTGCCCGTGGTCAGATCGAAGATCTAATTCCAAGGCTTAAAGAGAGGGTGGGAAAGGGTGACAGGGTGCTCGTTACAACTCTTACTAAAAAAATGGCAGAGGATCTCAATGACTACCTTCACAATCAGGGTTTAAAGGTAAACTACTTGCACAGCGACGTTGAAACGCTTGATAGGATAAGGATCTTGACGGGATTAAGGCGTGGAGATTTCGATATTTTGGTCGGGGTAAATCTCTTGCGTGAAGGATTGGATTTGCCCGAAGTTTCCCTGGTTGCCATATTGGATGCAGATAAAGAAGGTTTCTTACGTTCGGAAACTTCTTTGATCCAGACCATTGGACGTGCGGCGAGGAATGTCGACGGAGAGGTTCTGATATATGCCGATTTGATAACGGGGTCGGTAAAAAGAGCGGTGGCGGAGACAGAACGCAGGCGCAGAATCCAAATTGCCCACAACAAGAAGCACGGCATTACTCCCCAAACTATCAAGAGAGCGATCAGAGACATATTGCCGGAACTAAATAAATCCAGAGAGGAAAAGATCGAGGGGATTTTGAAGTTGGAAACCAGCGCCCTGCCACAATCGGAGAAGCGCCTTCAAGAGATTTTGAAAGACAAAGAGCGTGAGATGAGAGAGGCGGCGAAAGCGCTAGATTTTGAACTCGCAGCCATTCTGCGGGATGAAATATTTGTGCTTAAAGACAGGTTAAAGAAAAAGAGCAATAAACATGGCGCTAGATAAGATAGTTATCAAAGGAGCAAGGGAGCACAATTTGAAAAATGTGAACCTTGAGATACCTCGGGATAAGATGATTGTTTTCACCGGGCTCTCTGGATCGGGGAAATCATCTTTGGCTTTCGATACAATCTTCGCTGAAGGACAACGTAGGTATATAGAAAGTCTTTCGGCATACGCGAGGCAGTTTTTGGGAAGGCTAGATAAACCGGATGTGGATGAAATAGAGGGGTTGTCTCCAGCCATTTCCATAGACCAGAAAAGCCATTCTTCAAACCCCAGGTCAATTGTGGCGACTATCACCGAGATCTACGATTACATGCGCGTGCTTTTTTCCCGTATCGGGAAGCCTCACTGTGTTGAGTGCGGAGATGAAATAAAGCGCATGACGAGTGGAGAAATTATCGATGCGATTATAGCCGCGGTTAAGAGCAATCAGAGTGCGAGGGAGCTGGTAATAATGGCGCCCGTCGTAGTTGGCAGAAAAGGGGAATACTATCAGCTGTTATATGATTTGCTTTCCTCGGGTTTTACCGAAGCCAGAGTGGATGGCAAGTTTCGCTCCTTGCGTGATCGCATAGATCTTGCTCGCCACAAAAGACACGATATTGATTTGGTGACTGACAAAATTTCGGTGAGTACTGATTTTGTGAGTAAAGACGGGCGTTTGCGCTTGGCGGAGGCGGTGGAAATGGCCCTCAAGTACGGGCACGAGGCGGTGAAAATCCTTTTTAGCGAGACCCTAAGCGGCATCTATAAAGGCTCCAAGGAGGTTAAGACCAACGAACAAGAGTTAATATTCTCAGCTCGTTTTGCCTGCCCCAAGGATAATTTCTCTTTTCCGGAGATAGAGCCAAGACTTTTTTCCTTTAACAGTCCATATGGCGCCTGTGAAGCGTGTCACGGTTTGGGGACGGAAAATATTTGGTCAGAGAAGATCTGTGAACAATGCGGAGGGAAAAGGCTACGCAAAGAAGCTTTAGCGGTTTCATTGAATGGGAAAAGCATAGTGGATGTTACAGCCCTTCCCATATCCAAAGCTATTGAATACTTTGAATCCTTGAAGAGTTTGTCCGATCAAGAGAGAGAAATTGCGGAAGCTCCTTTGAGGGAGATCAAATACCGTTTGCAATTCATGGAGGATGTGGGTTTGGAGTATATAACGCTTGATAGAAAGGCGGGTACTCTCTCTGGAGGAGAAGCGCAGCGTATTCGCCTGGCCTCTCAAATTGGGTCAAGGCTGGTAGGCACTTTGTATATTCTTGATGAACCGACGATTGGCTTGCACCAGAGGGATAACGATAAGCTAATCAAAACCCTGCACGACTTAAGGGATCTGGGCAACACCATCATTGTGGTGGAGCACGACGAGGCCACCATTCACGCTTCAGACTATTTAGTGGATATTGGGCCAGCCGCTGGGATACACGGCGGAAACATAGTGGCGGAAGGGGCAATGCCGGGACTTTTAGAGGATAAGAGTAAGGATTCCCTAACCTTGCGGTATTTAAGAGGAGATGAAGAAATCCCCATCCCGCAGAAGAGAAGGGAGGTAAAGAAACCAGCGGATTTTCTGAAAATAAGAGGAGCGAAGGAAAACAATTTGGATAATATTGATATTGATATTCCTCTGCGAAGGTTTGTAACTGTTACGGGAGTATCTGGTTCTGGCAAAAGTACGTTGGTGTATGACGTTCTCTATAAAACTCTGGCTAATAAGTTCAACCGGGCAAACTTTGTTCCAGGAAAACATAACGCTCTTTTGGGTTTAGAGTATTTAAATAGGGTAGTGAACGTCGACCAATCGCCCATAGGGCGCACTCCGAGGTCTAATCCTGCAACCTACGCAGGTGCCTGGAGTTACATTAGGGATCTTTTTGCTGCCACGCCGGAGGCGCGTTTTAGAGGATATAAAACCGGGAGGTTTAGCTTCAACGTTAAAGGGGGAAGGTGTGACAACTGTGAGGGGCACGGCCAGATTGCGATAGAAATGCACTTCCTACCCACTGTTTATGTAAAATGCGAGATCTGCCACGGGAGGAGATTTAACCGAGAAACCTTAGAGGTAGCGTATAGGGATAAGAATATATACGAAGTCCTTGAAATGACGATCGAGGAGTCTGTGAAGTTTTTTGAAGATATTCCTTGGCTCTACGACAGACTAAAGATCATGGAAGAGGTAGGTCTGGGGTATTTAAAGCTTGGGCAATCTGCGACCACCCTTTCCGGAGGAGAGGCTCAGCGCATCAAGCTTTCCAAGGAATTGGGGAAACGCGATACCCATAGAACCTTATACCTGCTCGATGAGCCTACCACCGGACTTCACTTTGAAGACATAAAAAAGCTCTTAATTGTTTTACAGAAGTTGGTAGATAGGGGGAATACCGTGTTGGTGATAGAACATAATTTAGATGTTATTAAATGTTCGGACTGGTTGATAGATCTTGGGCCAGAGGGGGGAGAGGGAGGCGGCCGTATCGTGGCGCAAGGGACTCCTGAGGAAATCGCGAGAAGCAAAGATAGCTATACGGGCGTATATTTGAGGAAGACTTTGAACAAATGAACAAATTAGTACAGAGCGTGCCAGAGACTCCGGGTGTATACCTTTTCAAAGGAGCGAAGGGAAAACTTTTGTATGTAGGGAAAGCGGGGAATCTTAGAAGAAGAGTTTCCAGTTATTTCAACAAATCTCATTCGGATAAGACAGAAAAATTAGTAAAAGAGATCAAGCGCGTCGATTACGTGAAAACTCCTACAGCCATAGAGGCTTTGATCCTGGAGGCAGAGCTTATTAAAAAGTTTGAGCCGCCGTATAACTTCAAAGAGAAAGATGATAAAAGCTTCTTGTATATCGAGATTACCAATGAAGAATATCCTAGGGTACTTCTGGTACGAGGGAAAGAAAGGCCCGGAGGAGAACGTTTTGGGCCATTCACCAGTGCTTCAGATGTTCGCTCGGCGTTAAATATATTGCGTAAGATATTTCCGTACGGTACCCACGAGGCGGATAAGATAGGTTTGTACAAAAGGCTTTGTTTTAACGCCCAAATCGGTCTTTGCCCAGGTAGTTGCACCGGTACCATAGGCAAGAGGGAATACCGTAGGAATATCCGCAATCTGAGGCTTTTCCTACAGGGTAAGAGGGATAGGTTAGTGAAAAACCTGGAGCGGGATATGCAGATGGCCGCAAGGGCTCTCTATTTCGAGGAGGCGGGAAGGCTCAAGAGGCAACTTTTTGCCTTGGGACATATCCAGGATGTGGCTTTGATTTCGAGGGACGATATTGATACTACCTCAAAAAGGGGTGTACGGATTGAGGGATATGACATATCTAACATTTCGGGGACAAGCCCCGTGGGGGCGATGGTTGTGTCAGTAGGTGGGAGGTTAGCAAAAGATGAATATCGGAAATTTAAGATCCGCACTATTAGCCAGAGTGACGATGTGGGGATGCTTGAAGAAATGCTCTCGAGGCGTTTTTTGCATACCCTATCTACTGGAGGATGGCCCTTACCCGTCTTGGTTTTGGTAGATGGGGGTAAGGGGCAAGTGAATGTGGCGAGATCGGTGATAGCAGAGGCGGGTCTCAGAATTCCGGTGGTGGGTATTGCCAAAGGTCCCACGAGGAAGAAGAATGAATTTGTGGGAAAGATTCCCGGGGGGATAAAAGAAGCAGAGTTGATTCTATTGAGAGATGAGGCACACAGGTTTGCGATTAAATACCACAAAGAGGTAAGGAGCAGGACTTTTATAGGCAAATGAGTAAATTATCAATTGGCATAGTTGGGCTACCAAACGTCGGTAAGTCCACCTTGTTCAAAGCGCTAACTAAGGTAGACGTTAATATTGCCAACTATCCCTTTGCGACCATTGATCCGAATATAGGAGTAGTAAGCGTGCCAGACTCAAGGTTAGATGCTCTGGCGCAAATATCTGCTTCGGCAAAAAAGATTCCAGCCGTAGTTGAATTCTACGACATAGCGGGGCTGGTAAGAGGGGCAAATGAAGGGGAGGGGTTAGGCAATCAGTTTCTTTCTCATATTCGTGAGGTGAGGGTAATTGTACATGTGGTAAGGATATTTAAATTAGGGGAGATTATTCACGTTGATGGTTCTGTGGATCCGCTACGAGATATTGAAACTATCAATACGGAGCTTATGTTGAAAGATCTGGATACCATGCAAAAGCGTGTAGAGAGAGGAGTGAAGGATGCCAAGATGGGAGATAAGAAGAAGCAGGAAGAGTTGAAGATCCTAGAGCGTGTAAGGGGTATTTTAGAAGAAGGAAAACTGGTGCTTACCCTAGAAGAGGAGGTGGTGAATACTCCTTGCATTAAAGAACTTGGTCTTTTAACCGCCAAACCCCAAATATTACTTTTGAATGGTTTGGAGAGCGAAGTTGGGGATGATCTAAGGGAAAAGATAAGGGAACTGGGATTTAGTTATGTGGTGGCTGACTTATCTCAACCCGTTCTGTTAGATGGCTTGATTGAACAGGCCTACAAAACCCTTGATTTAATCACCTTTTTCACTACTGGCCCAGATGAAACTAGAGGTTGGACTACTAAAAGAGGAGCTCTTGCTCCACAAGCCTCCAGAGAAATTCATACTGATTTTGAGAGTAAGTTTATCCGGGCTGAGGTAGTTAGTACGGAAAAACTTTTGGAAGCTGGAGGCTGGAATGAAGCTCGGGATAAGGGGTGGATTAGAACCGAGGGGAAAGGGTACGAGGTGCAGGATGGGGATGTAATTGTAGTGCGCCACTCTTGATGGTGG
>MHIS01000020.1:21641-27544 GCA_001817635.1 Candidatus Colwellbacteria bacterium GWA2_46_10 | reverse complement strand
CACTGGAAGGAATACGCGGTGGACTCACGTAAGAGCGTAAGGTTTTTCAGAGCCTATATGGCAGTACTTGTCGTGTTAATGGGCACAATGGCAATAAGCATTTGGTTATATGGTTCTTAAAGAGGGAGAACATATTATTTTTGAGATCAGAAGGCACTGGTATGTGCTTGCTAGGGAATCGAGCGTTATTGTACTTATGGCCTTATTGCCGCTGTTCTTGCTAGGGGGATTCAATTATTTCGGTCTAAGCGAAAGTTTTTTCATGCCGATATTGGCCTTGTGTTCTGGTTGGCTGGCGCTGCTCTGGACGTTGTTCTTTGTAGTTTGGACTAACTACTACCTGGATGTTTGGATAATCACGGATGAACGTATCGTAGACATTGAACAGTTCAGTTTATTTAGCAGAGACATTTCGGAGTTCCGCATGGACAGAGTCCAGGATCTCACGGTTGAAGTGAAAGGGATGATTCCCACCCTCTTGGGCTTTGGGAATCTTCACGTGCAAACCGCTGGTATGCATCACGAATTTCACATTATGGAGATTCCTAACCCATACGAGGTAAAAGACCGAATAACAAGGATCCACGATCAGGCGGTTGAAAAAGCCCACGAACACAGCCACGGAGGGCTGTAGGGCTTTACTAACCCTCGCTTTTGTGGTATCGTAACGGCGACTCAACTAAGGAGGAGTCGTGTCACGTAGTGTTTATGTATCCGACTACTCCGTGAGGGGCAGTTGGGTTCAGATTTCGCATCCGGGAGGGAAAATTACCCTCCCTAAAAAAGAACTCTCTGCGGTGGATCCTTTCTACCGTGACGAGGTGTTCACTCTCGCTGCTGCGGTGTGCCAAGAGCACGCACGGCGGTGGGGGGACGCATGGAAGTACCGCCTGGTGGGAGAAGATCCCACAAGGCACCTTGTGGAATTCATGGTAGAGGTGAGCGTGGTGACCACTCCACGAACTCTTCCCCAGAAGATCCAGGAGGCGCAGTTCAGCTTCCAGGCATTGTGGTGGCTCGATGGGGACCAACTCAGGGTTATGGAGTGGGGAAGGCAGCCTCTCTGGGAGAGCGCGTATAACACTCCTAGTGAGGGTCCCCTTACTGAAGACCACATCCCAGCCAGTGTGATCCAGAGGATGCTGTTGGAGTTGCCGAAGGTCTCGTCATACATCAATGACGAGGAAGAAGTTCTTGTAGTATCAAACTGATCAGGAGGTGATCAACCAAGGGGGCGAGGCGTAAGCTGAGCCCCCCGTGTTTTTATGTATAATAGTCTTATGAAAATAAGTTTTAGTGAGAGGGCGTTGACAGTAGTAGCCGGTATCCCGAGGGGGAAGACTTTAAGTTACGAGCAAGTAGCTGTGCTTGCTGGTAGCCCTCGTGCGTATAGGGCGGTGGGTAATATTATGAATAAAAACGAAAACCCTAACGTTCCCTGCCACAGGGTTATTAAATCAGATGGTACAGTGGGTGGGTACGCTCACGGTACGGCTAAGAAAAAAGCTATTTTGAAAAGGGAGGGAGCGCTTTAATGTTCAAGAAGTGGTTCGCCTTCTTTGAGGGCGGCGTTGGTTTGGATCCCGATAATGGCTTTCTCGTGAAATTCATTGAGGTTGGTTGCCCCCGCGTAACTCATAGCGCTTCTTAATCCTGCCACCAAACGGTCAATTATATCCTCCACTCCGGTTGTGCCTTCCTTAAGGTATATTTTTCCTTCACTAATGCCCTCCTCGAAATATTGACGCATGGCCAGATCGATGGGTTTTTGGTCTTTAAATCTTTCTCGGACCGCTCTACCTGAGGCCATACCAAAATTCACTTTGTATAAATTCCCATCCTCGTCTCTTTGAATGTCTCCGGGGCTCTCGTGTGTACCGACGAAGATGGTCGCGAACATAGTACTGGCTGCTCCCGCGGCAATAGCCAGAGCCAAATCTCGGGGCTGTCGGATTCCGCCATCTGCCCAGATATGTGCTCCCATTCTTCTAGCTTGCTTGGAGCATTCAATAGTTGCGGAGAGTTGGGGTCTGCCGTTTCCGGTTGCAACCCTGGTGATACAACTGCCTCCAGAGCCGATACCTACTTTAACGATATTGGCACCCGCATTCACTAGATCCTCCACGCCCTGCGCCGTAACAACGGTTCCTGCGTAAATAATTTTATCTTTGCCAATAGTGTGGCGTACTGTCTTTACGGCATCAATTAACCTCTTGGAGTGTCCGTGGGCGGTGTCCACCATAAAGATGTCTACTCCCATATCCATTAACGCCTTAGCGCGCTCTTCGGTGCCGTTGCTGACCCCCATAGCAACGGCGGTGATGAATTCACTTTTTGTATTGAGGGCTGGTTTGTATATTTTGGAGCGCACCGCTCCTTCTTTGGTCATGACGCCCAAGAGCTCTCCGGAGTTTTTGATAATGGGGAGAAGGGAAACGTGACTTTGGTAAAGTTTCTCAAACGCTTCCTCTGGGGTGGTGTTTTCTCCGGAGGAAATAATGTCGGTTGCCATCACATTCTTTAAAGGAGTGAAACGGTCTTTTCCCTTGGCGTCTGTTTCGGTGAAGATACCAACCGGTTTGTTCTCCTTATCTACAATCACAATTCCTCCGTGGGAACGTTTGTGTACCAAGTTGAGAGCCGTTTGAACGGATTCTGATTCTTCCAAAACTACGGGGGTTTCAAATACAGGGTGGCGGGTTTTGAGATACATGACGACTTCTTTGATCTTCTCGAGAGGCATATCTTGGGTGAGCATAACGAGCCCGCCGCGCCTCGTTACGGTTTCCGCCATTCTCTTGCCGGCGGCGGATGTCATATTGGCGACCACTATGGGGATAGTAGCTCCGGTCTCATCGGGAGGAGTGATGTCGACGTCCATACGCGAACGTACCTCAGAGTACTGGGGTACTAGAAAGGCGTCTTCGTAGGTTACTTCTTTGCCTTCATCTTCCGTGTGCAGAAACCGCATGTGTATTTGTTGCAGTTATATCTTGGAGTGAAGAAGCTTTTCTTGCAAGGATTTCTGTGGAGCGGAGCTTTATGGCACAATATGGATATGGATATCTTTGGAGGGGGACTGATTGGGGGGTTAAGTAACGAACAGTTAGCGCTGATAGTTTTAATACAGATATGGGATCTTATCTGGAAGAGCCTTGCATTGTGGAGGGCGGCGCGCAGCAGGGATGTATTCTGGTTTGTATTGCTGATTCTGGTAAACAGCGCTGGGTTGTTACCCGCTTTCTACCTGTTCTATATGAGCAAAAGTCCTAAAAGAAAGATTCTTCACATTAAAATGCCAAGCATTACCAAAGTTGGAGGAGATAAGGTTGAGGATATTAAAAAGTCTCTGAAGAAGAAAAACAAGAAGTGAAACCCTATCTTGGAGTGCATGTGTCCGCCGCAGGTGGACACTATAAAGTCGCAGAGAAAGCTCTGGAGCTAGGGGCAAACACCATTCAGATGTTCGGAGCCTCGCCTCGCCAATGGAAGGCGAACGCGCCTTCAGCGGAGAATATCCAAAGGTACAAAGAAGCTATTTCCAAAAGCGGAGTGCAAAGTGTATATCTACACGCTGCGTATTTGGTAAATCTGGCCGGTAGCCTAGATCTGTACAAGAAGTCCGTAGATAATTTAGCCTCGCACCTTGAAATTGCTTGTGCTCTGGGAGCGGACGGTTTGATTTTTCACATAGGAGCCTCAAGGGAGGACAAAGAGGGCATGAGAGCAAGAATTGTGATGGGCATGAAGGAAGTTCTTCAAAAAGTGAAAGGCTCCGCAAAGCTGATTATGGAAAACGCCTCCGGCGGGGGAGGAAAAATCGGTTCAACTTTGGAAGAGTTAGTGGATCTATACAAAAAGGTGGATTCAAAGAGAGTGGGGATGTGTCTTGATACGGCCCATGCCTTTGAGGCGGGTATACTCGATTTTACGCCCCCTAGCATCAAGACATTTTTTGACGAATGGGATAGGCAAATAGGGATGGAGAACTTGGTTGCTTTACATGTAAATGACTCAAAGACAAAGTTTGGATCAGGAAGCGACCGACACGAGAATTTGGGGGAAGGGGAAATAGGCCTGGAGGGGTTTCGCAACTTGGCTAAGGAACAAAGGCTGGGACACGCTTCTTGGATTTTGGAGGTTCCAGGGTTTGATGGAATGGGGCCGGACAAACGCAATCTAGACATATTAAAGGGGTTGTTTTAATCCATGAAAATAGACGTGGAGGTGCATACTGGTTCAAACAAGGCGCGTATAGAGCAGGCTGGTTCTTTGTTTAAGGCTTATTTACACTCTCGGCCGGAGAAGGGGAAGGCAAATAAAGAGTTGATTAAAGCCATTTCAGAGCACTTCGGCGTTTCGGAGAGTAGGGTAGAAATACTATCCGGGTTGAGGTCTAAGCGAAAAATAGTTAATATCATTTCGATTTAAACAATGCAGGCAGTTATTCTCGCAGCCGGTGTGGGGAAGAGGTTAAGACCGTTAACTAACGATCTACCTAAAGCGATGGTGAAGGTTAACGGCAAACCTATTTTGGAATATACCTTGGGCATTCTCCCAAAGGTTGTCGATGAGATAATTTTAGTTGTCGGATATCAAAAGGAAAAAATCATTAAATACTTTGGAGACTCGTTCAACGGTATACCCATTAAGTACGTAGTTCAGGATGCTCCTCTTGGAACGGGGCATGCGTTGGATATCGCTAGGTCGGCAATTAAAGACGGGGACTTCCTATCCCTATACGCAGATGACCTATACCACCAGGACGATTTGGACGCTTTAGTTAAGTTAAAGGCTCCGGTAGTTCTAGCAAAAGAGGTTGGTAATCCAGAAGAATTTGGAGTGTGTTTGGTTGATGACAATGGGTATCTGACCGACATTCTGGAAAAACGTTTAGATCCACCTTCAAATTTGGTAAACATAGGAGTATACCTTTTAAACCAAGAGATATTTGATATTCCAAGAGTGCAGTTGCCAAATGGAGAATTTAACTTGCCTTTGCAGATAGGTAACTGGGCATTGAAGCGTAAGATAAAAGTTGTAAGAGCCAAGTTCTGGCATCCGATAGGTTACCCAGAAGACATAGATGTGGCTCATTCTTTGGTAAATTTACCAGAGAAAGAGAAAGTAAACTAAAGTACACACTTTGCGTATCGGTGGCAGGAGTTATAATTAAAAGGTAATGATCTGGTTAGATAATCCGATATACAACTTGTCTGCTGGTGCTCTACTTGTTCTCGCTGCCCTGGGTTTGTATAGGGTAACAATGATCTTAAAACATAAAACTTTTCTTGATCGGAAGGATCTTTGTGTTTTGAAAATAGACCCTAAGGGAATAGGGATCAACATAGACGTCTTTATAAGAGCGATTAAGCCTCCGTTCGTTCTTGAAGTGGCAATTCAGCACTTAGGAAAAGAGAGGGCCTATTATCTAATTATGCCAAGGCGCAAAGCGAGGGGTATTTTACCCACCAAGGGGTTAAGTGAGATCAGGGATTACCACCTTTTCCACTCGGGCGGAGAACACTTGGGAGCGTATTTCAAGGATGGCAAGGCGTGGCCTCAGGTATCGCTCGAGAAGATCAATTTCTCAAAGGTGAATGAAGTGGGCGAGGGGGCCGTAGCGCAGTTTGTTTTTGGGAGAAAGAAGGGGGGGAAGACGGCAGCCAACCTCCGGATAGTGGCCTCGGCTCCTTCTGTATTCCAGGCGAGGGAGATAATGAACAGCCTCAAGGGTTCTTTTGGAGAATATAATTCGGTGGATTCAAGCGGTGAGGAGTTCGTCCACATGGTGAACGCCAGGGAATTTGATTCTGGGGAGGAGATGCTCTGGGGTACCGCTACTAGTTGAAATCTATAGTCCTCGCAGGATAGAATTTAGGCGGAGCAGCAATTGGGACACT
>MHIS01000020.1:14437-21390 GCA_001817635.1 Candidatus Colwellbacteria bacterium GWA2_46_10 | reverse complement strand
AGATTTGGGACGATGTGGTTTTGAGGTCAGTCAAGATGGGTCTCTCTGGAATAGAGGCGATGTCCATTATACCCGGGCTGGTAGGAGCGGCACCGGTTCACAACATAGGCTGTTATGGCCAGGAGGTTTCAGAAACCATATTTGAATTAACCGCGTATGATAGAGAAATGGGGAATGCGCTGGTTTTTCAGAACAAGGATTGTAAATTTGGATATCGTACTAGCCGTTTTGAAGGAAAGGATAGAGGGAAATTTGTTATCGTCGATGTAACCTTGCGCTTGAACCGTGCCCGGATGAAACCTCCCTTTTACAAAGACGTTGAGCAGTATTTTGAGGAACATAGCATAAAAGAATATTCTCCGGAGAAGGTGAGGGAAGCAGTAATCAATATTAGGAGACATAAACTGCCTGATCCAAAAGAAATAGCCAACACAGGTTCTTTCTTCCGCAATGCGATAGTTTCAAGAAAAGAGTTTGAGGATATGGTAGAAAAAGTTCCATCTCTCAATGAGCTCCCGGATGGCTGGCCCCAACTGCCAAGGTGGTTTCTCCCTGATGGGAAAGTGAAGATTGCTTCGGCCAGACTGGTGGAGCTTGCGGGGTTTTCCTCGTACGAGGATAAAGAAACGGGTATGGCTACTTGGCCCAGGCAAAATTTGGTTTTGGTAAACAGGAGTGCGAAATCGACTGCGAACGTGCTTGCGTTTCGGGACAAAATAGTCAAAGCAGTCAGGGATATGTTTGGTATTGAACTTCAAGATGAAGTGGAGATAGTGGGATGATGGATGAGAATTTCATTCACGAAGACCTGCTCTACGCTGTTTCCAATAGGGAAGATGGGAATTTGTCGTGTAAATGGGGTCCAGAGAAAACGGTTATTGACTGCAGGGGGAAATTCCTGAAGAAAAATGGTTTGACTCCCGGGGACTGCGTAATAGCCGATCTGGGTCAAAGTGATGGGGTAGAGGTAGTGGGGAAAAATGATTCGGGTAAGGGAATGAGTTCGTGTCGAGACAGGGGGGTAGCGGCCGACTCTTTAATTACCAATGAAAAGGGGGTGTATTTATTCCTGCTAATCGCAGATTGCATACCAATGGTTCTCTATGACCCAGTAAAAAAGATATTAGCCTTGGTTCATTTAGGGCGTCTTACAACCAACCTAAGACTTGTAGATAAAACGATTAGGAAGATGGTGGAGGTGTTCGGAGTTGATCCGAGTAATGTTATAGCTTACGGTGGTCCAAGTATTGGCAAAAATTCATATAGACTAGATTTTTTCAAAGAGGATAAAAATGAATGGAAGGATTTCGTCAGGCAGGAGAGGGATGGAAAGTTCTGGGTGGACGTTGCCGGGCATAACCGGAGGCAGCTACTTGATATGGGAGTAAAAGAGAATAATATTTATACGAGCAGTATCGACACCTTCACGTCGTTGGAATATTTCTCTCATTACCGCTCGGTACGTACGGGAGAGAACGAGGGAAGGTTTGCTACTGTAGTTGGTATGAAATAATAGATGAACGGTAACGATATTCCTTTTCCTAAGAAAAAGTTTCTTTTCGTTTCCCTCGAAAGTTTGAGCGGCGATTTGGCTTGGACTTTAGTGAAGGAGGGGCATGAAGTTAAAGCATATATAAGATCTTCGGGTGATGCCGGAGTATACGATGGTTTTATAGAGCGTGTGGATGATTGGAAGCCCTTTGTAGATTGGGCGGACATTATTGTTTTCGATGATATTGAGTTTGGTCCGACAGCAGAGAAACTGCGCAAGGGGGGGAAATTGGTTGTCGGGGGGACGGAGTACACGGACAAGTTAGAGATGGATCGTGAGTTTGGGCAATCCGAGCTTAAAAGGCACGGAGTGAATATCTTGCCTAACTGGCAATTCTCAAACTACGACGAGGCCATTAAGTTCGTTAGGGAGAATCCCGAAAGATATGTTTTTAAACCGGGAGGCAATACCCCATCAACAGGTAGGGGAATGCTTTTCTTAGGGGAAGACGATGACGGAAAGGATATCTTGGAGTTGTTAGAGCAGAACAAGGATGTATGGGCAAAACACACGCCGGTATTTCAATTGCAAAAGTATATTGCCGGAGTAGAGGTGGCGGTAGGGGCTTTCTTTAACGGCCACGATTTTATCTACCCCATAAATGTGAACTTTGAACATAAAAGAGTGTTCCCGGGAGATATAGGGCCTTTTTCCGGGGAAATGGGAACGTTGATGTACTGGAGTGAGCCAAATAAACTCTTTAAGGCTACCCTCGAAAAGATGTTGCCTGCGATCCGGGAGGCGGGATATGTGGGGTATATAGACATCAACTGTATCGTCAATCATCGGGGAATATACCCACTAGAGTTTACTTGTCGGTTTGGCTACCCGACCATTCCAATTCAACTAGAGGGCATAACTATGCCAGCTGGGGAATGGCTCTATAAAATGGCTGCCGGGGAGGATTTTGTGCTGAGGACTAAAAGGGGATTTCAGATCGGGATGAGAATCTTAGTCCCTTCATACTTCGCATCGGACAAAAGATCGGAGATAGTGGAAAGATATCAAGATCTAGCTGTTGCTTTCAAAAATCCTGCCATTAAGGAAGGAATACACCTAGAAGATGTGCGGAACGACAATGGCACGTGGAGGGTAGCAGGGACTTCGGGAGTAGTGCTGGTGGTTACAGCCAGTGGTACAACAGTAGATGAGGCGAGGAGATTGTTATACAACCGGGGCCAAAATATCATGGTCCCGAACATGTTCTACCGCACCGACATTGGTGGCAAATGGTCAACCGACAGTGACCGCCTTCACACCTGGGGATATTTAGACCCCTAGACTATTTAATTTCGTAAGAGATATTTATTCTCACCGTCACTTTTTGAGATCCGGGTTCTAGAGTAGGAGCCGGGAAAGCTTCTTTTGCTAACATTTCACCGCCGCCGTATCCATAATCGTACGGGGTTTCTTCGTAAATGCTTACCATTTTGCCGATCTTGAAACCTCCGACTTTTGCCATAGCCCCAGCTTTTTCTATAGCGTTAGCGATGGCAGTAGCGCGAGCTTCATCGCGCACTTTTTCTAGATCATCAACTTCGAAGTTTAGGTTGGATGCCGTGTTGGCTCCGTTTTCAACTACTCCCGAGAGGAGAGTGCCTGCATTTTCCAGGTTGCGGACAGTAACTGAGACGGAGTGTTCCACCCTGTACCCTGAGATCTGCGCTTGAGGGCAGACTCCATATAAGTTGCATTCGTAGTATTGGTAAGTGGGGGAAATGTTATATGACTCGGATTTGATGTCTTTTTCCTCAACCCCTTGAGTTTTGAGGAAGGAGATAATGGTATTAGATTTTTCCGTATTCCCGCTCTGTAGCTTCTTAAGCTCAGGACCTTCTGAAAGCACGCTGAAAGTGAAACGTCCGACATCCGGTATGGCCACTACTTCACCCTCTCCGGAGACGCTGAAAGTCGCTCCTGGATATGGCTGATACGACATCGCGAAGTTTATACCCACATATGCGACCGCGAGCGTGCCTAAAATAAGGGCGATCCCCAAGGCATTTTTGATTTTTTCGTTCATAGCTATATTATACAACGTCTCTTTGATTAAGGCGTTGCAGCTGGCTATAATGTGGATGAAATGCGGATCGATATCAAATCCAGAGAGCTAGACCTCACAGAGCCTCTCAAGAAATACATAGACACGCGGATAGGCTCGTTGGACAAGTATCTGAAGCGTTTTAACGAGGGTCTCGTTAGGGCGGAGGTGGAGGTAGCACGTAGCACGCAGCATCACCGTCACGGAGATGTCTACTACGCGGAGGTCAACTTAACTCTTCCTGGGAAACTTTTGCGTGCCACTCACGAGGGAGGAGACGTAAGAGAGTGTATAGACAAAGTGAAGGACACTCTTCAGAGGGAGATCGATAAATACAAGGATCAGCTAGAGAATTAATTTAATGAAATCAGTTAAAGATCTGGGTAGACGGATTTTTGGAGCTCGTTTGCCTAAACAACCAAAAGAAATTGAAGCAATTAACGCCTTGGAGGAGGAACTTTCTGTTTTGGGGGATGATGGACTCAAAGAAGAAAGTCTCAAACTTCAAAAGAAGGCCAAAGGAGGAGAATCCCTGGATGAACTTTTAGTAAGAGCCTTCGCTTTGGTGAGGGAATCCGCCAAGAGGAAACTCGGCCAAAGACCATATGATGTTCAGCTCTGGGGAGGGCTTGTGATGCACCAGCGAGGGATTGCGGAAATGATGACTGGTGAGGGAAAAACGTTGGCGGCAACCGCCCCGGTATATCTCAATGCCCTTAACGGAAAAGGAGTGCACATCGTAACAGTCAACGATTATCTAGCTAAGCGTGATACTGTCTGGATGGGTCAGATCTATTACGCTCTTGGACTTCAGGTAGCTTGCTTGGTGCATGACGCGCAATATATGTATGACCCGGATTGGAAGTTAACGGATGAGGAGGAAATACTGGTTGACAAGGAGAGGGATGAGATGGGTAGCTTCGAAGTGAGAGAGGAATTCTTGCGTCCCATATCCAGAAGAGAGGCGTATGCGGCGGATATAGTTTATGGCACCAATCACGAGTTCGGCTTTGACTATTTACGGGATAATTTGAGGCGCTCCAAGGAGGAGCAAGTTCAAAGGCCTCTTCACTTTGCGATCATCGACGAGGTTGACTCTATTTTAATTGACGAAGCGCGCACGCCTTTAATCATTTCTTTTCCAGATAGTGGCTCCTCTGACTATTACAGAGTTTTTGCCGATGCGGTTAAAAAGTTGAAACCGGAAGAAGACTACGTTGTAGATGAGAAATTGAGATCGGTTGAGATCACGGAGGTAGGCATAGACAAAATTGAAGGAATTACCGGCGTCAAGGATCTATATGCTCCTTCGAATTTACGTCTAGCTCACTACCTAGAGGCGAGTTTGAAGGCGAGAGCGCTTTATGAGCGTGATACCGAGTACGTGGTAAAGAATGGAGAAATTATCATAGTCGATCAGTTCACCGGCCGCTTGATGCCTGGGCGCAGGTACAGCGGAGGGATTCATCAAGCTATTGAGGCAAAGGAGGGAGTAGCCGTGCAAGATGAATCACGCACCTTTGCCCAAATTACCATCCAGAACTATTTCCGCTTGTATCAAAAATTAGCGGGAATGACGGGTACAGCTCAAACCTCGGCCGAGGAATTTCATAAGGTTTATGGACTGGAAGTGGCCACTATCCCCACGCACAATCCATTAATTAGAGAGGACAGGGAGGACTTCATATACAAAAACCTTGATGCTAAATACAGGGCTATTATCGGCAACGTCAAAGAATGTCACGAGAAAGGTCAGCCCATACTGATCGGCACCGTATCCATTGAGAAAAACGAAGTGTTATCGGGGCTTTTGAGTAAGGCCGGTATTCCGCATGAAGTTCTTAAC
Organism: Candidatus Colwellbacteria bacterium GWA2_46_10; assembly: GCA_001817635.1. Lineage (GTDB taxonomy): Bacteria > Patescibacteriota > Minisyncoccia > UBA6257 > Colwellbacteraceae > GWA2-46-10. Next base: position 15,951 of record MHIS01000020.1, on the reverse strand, counting down.
GCCAAAAACCACGAACGTGAAGGTGCCATTATCGCGCAGGCCGGTCATGTAGGAGCCGTGACGGTTGCAACCAACATGGCGGGTAGAGGGGTGGACATTATCTTGGGAGGCAGACCTTTCGATCAGGGGAACTACGAGAAAGTTAAGGGGCTGGGAGGTTTGCATGTTATCGGGACGGAAAGACACGAGGCGAGGCGTATAGATAACCAGTTGCGCGGGCGTTCCGGCAGGCAGGGAGACCCCGGCTCATCCCAGTTCTTCTTGTCTTTGGAGGACGATCTGATGCGCATCTTCGGGGGAGACCGTATTAAGGGCATTATGGAACGTTTTGATCTTCCCGAAGATCACCCTATCCAAAACAGGATGGTTTCAAGATCACTAGTACAGGCGCAGAGCAAGGTAGAGGGTTTTAACTTCGATTCACGTAAACACCTACTGGATTACGACGATATTATTAACAAACAAAGGCTTACCTTCTACGACAAACGCCAGAGGATTTTAACTGCCATTGAGGAGGACGGCGAATACATTCGGCATTTCGTGGAGGAAAACTTCATGAAGCAACTCGATGAGCTAAAGAGTGTCGATGTTCCAGAAGAGAGAAAGAAGGCTGTTTTGAGAGAAATAGGGGCTCCGGTTGATGATCTTGAGAAGGCTGGGGAAATGGCGAAGGTTCACATAGAGAAATTTGAGGGTATTAAAATGCTGGGAGTGCAGCTTGTGGCCATAATGGATTTGTTATGGATGAACCATCTGGAAGACATCGAAGCCTTGAGAGAATCGGTGCGTATCCGCGCATACGGGCAAAGAGACCCGCTAGTTGAGTACCGTAGGGAGAGCAAAATGCTCTTTGACCAGCTGGAGAAGGGCATTGAGGGCTGGATCTTCGCGCATCTGTTTAAACTAAAAACCGAGAAGACCGAAGAGGGGAGACCTACGATCAAGTTAGACGTTGCTAACAAAAAAGTTGGAAGAAATGACCCATGTCCATGTGGAAGCGGGAAGAAATACAAGAAGTGCCATGGGAAATAGGAGTTGAGCATGAACCTGTCCAATAACGTAAAAATTGTAGTGTCTGTTTCTGAGTGTCACGTGGATGTTGTGCGTGATGCTATAGGCAAAGCTGGGGCAGGCAAAATAGGCAATTGTGACTATTGCAGTTTTTCCATAAAGGGTATCGGACGATTCAAGCCTGGGGAGGGTGCTCATCCTGCCATCGGTGAAGTGGGTAAGTTTGAAGCTGTTCCGTATCGTGGATGATGTTAGAACTGGAATTATGGCTTTCCTGTTAGTTTGAGATAGACCTCCCTAAGCACCCTGGCATCGTCCAGGGCGTTGTGCACATTATATTTGCTCGTATCTATGCCTAGATCTTTTGCTAGCTTGTTGAGGTAACTTTCGGGGTCTATGTCTCTGGCAAAAAGAATAGAGGCGAAATCTATGGGTATCCAATTGAAGGGGTGGCCGTCTATACCCATTAGCTTATATGTATAAATGGCATCGAAGCTATTTAC
>MHIS01000020.1:11497-14369 GCA_001817635.1 Candidatus Colwellbacteria bacterium GWA2_46_10 | reverse complement strand
GGGCAGGGAAAATTGGTAATTATGACTATTGCAGTTTTACCATAAAGGGTATGGGACGATTCAAGCCTGGGGATGATGCTCATCCTGCCATAGGTGAAGTGGGCAAGTTTGAAGCCGTTCCGGAAGAAAGAATAGAAGTAACGTGTGGCCGCGACATCCTAGCGGATGTAGTTGTCGCGATTAAAAAGGTACATCCATACGAAGAGGCTACTATAGACGTGTACCCGTTAGAGGAAATCTAACCGTTTGAGAGCGCGTTTTCTACTATCCCCATAAACTTGTTCCTAAAATTCTCTACAGAATAGCCCTTTGCAGTCTCAGCAACTGTGCGAGGGTTGAGCGACATATTTTCGAATCTCCTAACGGCGTCAATTAATCCCTGTTCGGTTTGATCATTGAATAGCAGGCCATTTACTCCATCTTGCACTATCTCCGCCGTGCCGCCGCGGTTGTATCCAATAACCGGAGTGCCGCAAGCAATGGACTCAACCGTAGAGAGCCCGAAATCTTCTAATTGGGGAACTATCGTCGCTCTGGCCCCTCGGATGATATCTCGTAAGTCTTGATCTGTGCGGATAAATGGGAAGATTTCTATGTTAGATGCTCCCACAGCCTCTTTTTTCATAGTTCTTTCGTCGGGTCCACTCCCCACAATCTTGAGTGGCAAGTTGAGTTCCTTGAAGGCGCGGACGACCATGGGAAACTTTTTGTAGTGGATGACCCTACCAAAAGCGAGGAAATAGTTTTGTTTTCTGACGCTGGGGTCGAAATTGAATATATGATCTTCTATCGGGGGATTGATAACCGTGGCTTCCCGGCCGTAGAACTCTTTGATTTTTGAAGCTATGTGCTTTGAATTGGCGAGCATATAATCGGGTCTTTGCGAGAAGCGTTTATCCTGCCAGCGCACGTATTTGATAGCTGGCATACCAGCGAAGATCATAAACTTGGGAAACATGTCGCCGAGGTAGGTATGGGGTTCCCAGGCGTAACGAAGGGGAGCGTGATTGTACGCAATGTGTATCCCGCTCTGGTACCGCACCCCCTTCACGAAGCCCATGGTATTGGTGATTATCAGATCATATTGATCCTTGAGATTGAGGGTTTGGGCGGCGTGGCCGAGAAGGGGTATGAAAAGACGGTGGTAACGGCGAATCAACGGGTTGTTCAAGATGCTGGTTTCGATCTTGCGTCCGTTGAGGTATCGCCCCATGGTCTTAGGTTCGTAAAGAAGGGTATATATAGGGGCCTCGGGGAAAAGTTTCATTAACTGAAGCAAGACCCGCTCCTGGCCTCCGAATTGGTCGAGATAATCGTGGACTAACGCTACGCGCATTGGTGATATAATCTTAACACCTGAATGAAATACCCTTTGTGGAAGAGGATTTTTGACCTAATAGTGGCCCTGGTGGGTTTGGTTTTTATACTTCCGTTCACGCCTTTGATAGCAATGACTATCAAGTTCGAGAGCAAGGGGCCAGTTGTAGTAAAACTTGAGAGGGTTAGCGAGGGTAAGAAGATATGGGTGTATAAGTTCCGCTCCATGGTCAAAAATGCGCCGGAGTTGAAAGATACCTTGGCACACCTCAACGAGAGAAAGGATGGACCTTTGTTCAAGATCAAAAACGATCCGAGACTCACGAAGGTAGGAAAGTTTTTGAGAAAATTCCGCCTGGATGAATTTCCTCAACTTATGAACGTCCTGAAGGGAGAGTTAGCCATAGTGGGGCCAAGGCCTAGGGAACCGCATGAAGCCGCGCTTTACCCAGATAAATACAAAAAAGTGTTAGAAGTCCGTCAAGGAGTGACTGGTTTGTCTCAGGTAAGCGGAGCCTCCAGTTTGCCCTTCATAAAGGAGATAGAGCTCGATAAATCTTATACAGAGAACATCACCCTCACGGGCGATTTGAAGATTTTACTGAAGACAATAGCAATTTTATTCTTCGATCCTACGGCAGTATGATTACCTCATGAAGCGTAACTCTCGGAAGGACGTGAATTTGGTTATGGCGGATGTGCGCCATCCTCAAAAACATGTGCAAAAACAACGTCGCCAGAGAAAGATCAACAGGAGCAATGTCATTTGGGGAAGCTCCATTATTTTAATAACGCTCTTAGTTGCGATTTTTGTGCTTGATCTGGGGGGAGGGGCACGCTCGGTATATCAAAAGTTCAAAGATTTAGCTTTCAACGTCCAAAATTTCAATGGAGGGACTGATTATCTTGGGATCTTGGACAGTCTTGATACCGAACTGGGGGGTCTCGATAGGAAAGCCAGGTTGTTGGCAGCCATTCCCAAGCTCAAAGAGATCCCCGAGATTATCAACGGCCTGCGGGATATTGTGGGAACCATCAAAGACCTCAGTGGGGATCTTGAGGAGATAGGAGGCAGTGGTCTTCAGCTTGCCTTCAACGGCGAGGGTGAACGCTTAATAGAAATTCTAGATGGTATACAGCTCAAGTTGACCCATTTACGGGAGACGAGTGAGGGGCTGCTGGCTAAAGCAAAAGAATTTGGCGTGGAGGGCGAGGATATAGATCTTTTGAGTGAGAATTTGATAAAGACCGAGAAAAACTTGGGGAATATAGTCTCATTTCTCAATACCGAAACCTCGAGAAGGTTGATACTGCTTTTTGAGAACCCCTCAGAGCTTCGGCCCAACGGCGGTTTTGCGGGTAGTTACGGAGTACTTGTTTTGGAAAAAGGGAGCGTGAAGAGTCTTGAGGTTAATGATATCTATTACCCCGACAAGTTCTTGCCTCTTAAAGTTGTGCCCCCGCTTCAATTGCAGGCTGTGACCCCTAATTGGGGAGCCAGGGATACGGGGTGGTTCTTCGATTTTCCAAAGTCGTCAGAGAACCTTTTGGAATA
>MHIS01000020.1:1826-11377 GCA_001817635.1 Candidatus Colwellbacteria bacterium GWA2_46_10 | reverse complement strand
GAAGCGCCACGAGCGGAAGTAGCGATATTTTGAATATCTTTGTATCGAGAGCACGCAATAAAGACATCCAAATGTTTTTCAAAGATGAGGCTATGCAATCTATGGCGTTCGACTCGCGCACGGATGGGGGAGTATATCAAGAGCCCGATGCTTTTGTGGGAGACTATCTTGCTTTGGTTAACGCGAACATAGCCGGAGGGAAAACAGATATTTTTGTAAAACAGAAGGCTGTTTTGCAAAGCGAACTTAGCGCAGACGGAAATGTATCCAATACTTTGACTGTTACTCGTTCTCACCAGGGCCAGAACGAAGTTGACCCTTGGTACAACCACATTAACCAAGACTTCTTTAAAATTTTCACTCCCGCAGGTTCTTCTTTGACCTACCTGGAGGGAGGGAAGTCAAAAGAAATCATTCCCAAGGTAAACTATGCTCAAAACGCCTATGAGACAGATCCAGATGTGACAGAGATCGAGAATACCCGGACGCTTTTGCAGCCTTCTCCAGATGGGTACGCAGAAGAATATTTAGAAAGCGGGAAAAGGGTATTTGCCACTTGGTTCAATGTCTTGCCCGGCGAGGAGGGGGTGTTGAAAGTTAAATATAATTTCTCGGGAGCGCCCGTCTCAAATGATCAAGTCTTCACTTTTGTTTTGGATAAACAATCCGGTAGCGAGATGGATTTCGAATATGCTATTGTTGCACCTGCTGGCTACTACTGGAGCGAGAGCGGCAGCGATTTGTTCCGGTACAAAACGAGTGTTTTGCCCTCACGCCTGGAACTTAAACTTACCCTAAAGCAGCAGAGATAAAATGGAGAGCCGCATCAGGAATTTTGTAATCATTGCCCATATCGACCACGGTAAAAGCACTTTGGCTGACCGCTTCCTTGAAATTACGGGCACGGTTTCGGCAAGAGACATGAAAGAGCAATACCTCGATTCTATGGAGCTCGAGAGGGAACGGGGGATCACCATTAAAATGGCTCCGGTGCGGATGGAATGGAAGGGAGTAGAACTCAATTTGATAGACACGCCGGGGCATAGCGATTTTTCATATGAAGTTTCCAGGGCGTTGAAAGCCGTGGAAGGGGCAATTTTGTTGGTGGATGTAACCCAGGGAATCCAAGCACAGACTTTAGCGAATCTGGAGATGGCGAGACAATCCGGCTTGAAGGTGGTGGGAGCGCTCAACAAAGTGGACATGAATCCTCCTGGCGTGGAGGAGCTCCGTGGTGAGTTGGCTAAATTGATCGGCGTGGAACCTCAAGAGATCCACCGCATATCGGCAAAAACTGGACAGGGGGTAGAGGGGTTGTTGGATAGTGTAGTTTCCGATGTCCCTGCTCCTAAGAGCGGGAAAGAAATGGAAGCTTTGATCTTTAGTTCGCTCTATGACGAGCATAAGGGAATTATCGCCTTCGTGAGGGTTTTCGGGGGTGAGTTTAGAAAGGATCAACGTACAAAATTGCAGGCGGTGGGGGAGAATTTCAAGGTGAAAGAAGTTGGTTTTTTCGCTCCGCAACTGGAGGTGATGGAATCTTTGAAAACGGGAGAGATCGGATACATAGCAACTGGGGTAAAGGACCCGGATAGGATTTTGATCGGAGATACCATAGGGGAGAGGGGACTTCCCGGGTTCAAGCTGCCAAAACCGGTGGTTTTTGTATCTTTGTACCCAGATGAGGGAGGAGATTACGACGATCTGAAGGTAGCGTTGGATAAACTGCACCTCAATGACTCAGCACTAGAGTTTACGCCTGATTCGAGCCAAGTTCTGGGGAGAGGGTTTAAGTGTGGGTTTTTGGGCAGGCTGCACTTCGAGATCACGATGCAAAGATTAGAGAGGGAATTTGGTCTGGCTACGGTTAACAGTTTCCCTTCTGTGGCATACAAAGTGATCAAAAGGGGAGGACGAGAGGAGATCGTTGAAAACGCACGAGATTTCCCGGATGATCCAGAAAAAGCATTGGAGCCAATCGTGAAACTTAACGTATTAACCCCAAGCGAATACCTGGGGTCAGTTCTGGGGTTGAATAAATTCTACCGTATGCGGGACGTGCAGACGGGTAATGCAGGGAGGAACATCAAAGTAGAGGCTAGGCTTCCTTTGGCAGAGTTGATCATGGATTTTGACGACAAGTTGAAATCTGTCTCCAAGGGGTTTGCCTCTTTCAGCTACGAACCCGTAGGATACGAGGAAGCAGAACTGCGGAGGCTTGATATATACATTGCCGGTGAACTGGTGCCCGGGCTCTCCAGGGTGGTGTACAAAGAAGATGTGGAGAGAGAAGGAAGAAGAATGACAGAAAAGTTAAGGGATCTTTTACCTAAGGTGCAGTTTGTTCAAGCCCTGCAGGCGAAAGTGGGAGGAACTATTGTCGCTAGAGAAAACGTGAAAGCTCTAAGGAAGGATGTTACGGGCGCTCTTTACGGTGGGGATATTACCAGGAAGAAAAAACTGCTTGAGAAACAGAAGAAGGGGAAAAAGAAATTGGTAGGGATGAGCAGGGTGAGCGTGCCCCCCGAGGTTTTCCGCGAGTTGTTGAAAAGGTAGGTTTTGAATATTGTTGTATATGAAAATGCAAAAGATTATCATTTACGCCGCTTCCCTTATCGTAATGACGTACCTTGGGTATCAAGTGTATATTTTGCAAAGCGAAAGGTTGGCTATCAAAGGAGAGTTTGATGAAATTCAAGGCCAATATGGTGAACTGCAATCGGATAACGAACGGCTACAGGGAGATATAGAATATCTTTCGGATCCCCATAACTTGGAGAAAGAGTTAAGGGCTCGCTTCAACTATCGGTCTCCCAATGAGAAGCTTATAATAGTCGTGCCTGAGGAGGAAAAGGGTGATCTGGAGTAGGCTGCGGGCGTAGTTTAGTGGTAGAACGCGACCTTCCCAAGGTCGAGGTGGGAGTTCGATTCTCCTCGTCCGCTCCGAAATAATGAGAAAAAATTTAAAATACTATATTGGTGTATAAAATCGTAGAAATATTGAAACGGTATGAGATGTGGCTTTTGAGGGTGGCCGTGGCTTTTCCCATGCTTTGGGCGGGAATTGGGGGGATAAGGGAACCCAGTAATTGGATAGGGTATGTACCTGATTTTGTGGAGGTTTTTTTCGATAAGGGTACCTTTTTGGTGATACATAGCTCCTCCCTTATCCTCTTTGCGGTTTTTTTGATGACGGGACCCTTGCGAAGATTTTTCTCCCTGCTGGCTTTTCTGAATTTACTTTCCATATTGATATTTTTCGGCCTCGATGATATCACCTTTAGGGACCTAGGACTGGTTCTGGTCGCACTGGTTCTTACGGTACGTGAATTTGAGGCAAGCCACCTTAGCTCAGTTGGTTAGAGCGCCGCTTTCGTAAAGCGGAGGCCCCGAGTTCGACTCTCGGAGGTGGCTCCAGAAACAGACCAGATTTTGCTAGCCGGTGCAAAGGTTAGCGCAAATAGAAAACTGCTGCAGACTCTGGCACTGGATCATCGAACTGATCAGAAGTTACGTAGTGTATATTTTTAGCTTGCCTTTGTTCCGCCCCGAAGGTGTCAGTTATGAACATGACTGTTTGAGCGGGCATCGGGAGACCGCGCACCTCAACCCCCGAGGCAGTCACCACCACGATTTTTAGCTGATCTTGGGGCAGGGAATTCAACTTTTCTCCCAAGAGCACGTAATCTCTGCTAAAGGCATCGGCTGTATGCGGATTTTTAGCCCAGGTAAGAAAATAGCTGGTATAAGCCTCGACCACCAATATTACAATAAGCACAGAAACGCCAAGCCTCAAATGCTCTATCTTAATGCGAGGTTTGAGATAATTGAAGATAGATAAGCCACCCAAAGCGGAGATAATAAATACAGCTGGTGCCATCAAGATTGCTCGGAGTGCGTGGGGCAAACCCTCACTAGAGGCAACAACTGGAAGTGCGGCCGTAGCTAACCACACAAAAAGCAAAACGAGGATTGCTCTGGAGTCTCCATTACTTTGTCCTCCTCGCGGTTTTCTCAGTAGAGTTAATAATTCAGAAATAATACCCACTAAGAACATTATCCCTACGGGCCAGAAGAGTAGTGGCCGACCGGCTATGTTGTGTCGCCAGTTCCAGTCCCCCACGAAATTGAACATCCCAGCAGTTTTTATGATGTTTGAAGTAAGGCTGGCGATGGGTGACTCAGAAGAAAGGATTGAAATTTGCGCCGTCCTACCAAAGAAATCTTGAGGGTTCTCTGCGAAGTAAAGTCCCAGGGGAAGGAAGGTTAGCAAAGAAAAGACGATAAATACTACTGTGGCGCCGTAGAACTCTTTAAGCCATCGTTCTTTTCTGGCCTTAAGCCAATGGAAAATGAGCACAGCAAGGATGATTGCTGGCGTAGCACGGTAGGCGATATAAGAGTGAAAGCCTAGACCATAGACGACCCCGCCCACGGCGGGTAAAAGCAGTTTATTCAACAAGCCGGGCAACCTTGCTCTGCGAAAGGAAAGAAATAAAAGATATACTCCCCACACTAAAGCAGCGGGGGCCATTATGGCCCTGAAGCCAATGCGAGAAAAGTTGATGTACCAAAAGCTTGTTGCCGAAAGAAAAGTCGCCAATAGTGAAAGTTCTTCTTTCTGGTGGTGGTAAGACAAGATTTCACGTGTCAAGAAATATATTCCCAATACACCCAAGAGGCCGAATATAATACTTGGTAGTCGCAGAGCCCATGGAGTATTTCCGAATGTTCCAAGAGATAGTGCTTGGATGTTGATAAAAAGCCCCTCTCGTCCATTGTTCTCCGGGTAGAAAATTTTAAACTCCCCGGTCCTTAACGCTTCCAGGGCGTTATTCCCATTCATTGCCTCATCGGGGTATAGTCCTGGGGGAATGGAGTCTATGTTCGCAAAGCGAAGCACGGCAGCTACAACAAGTATCAAGAATAACCACCAGTATCTTCTTTGCATTACTTTGATTTTATCTTATCCTTCTAACCTACACCAACCTTGTTGAAGTGGACCTCTGTTCAAAATAAATGGTTTTGTTAAAGTAATTACGATTAACGCTGTATTTACATGGCAGAAGACAAGAAGAATTTGGAAGAGCCAACTCGCCGCTTAGGCGAGCGTCTTTGACGTAGCGGGGAAGAGGCAGAGATTGAAGGAGCTAGACGCAGAGATCGCCGATCCTGATCTGTGGAAAAAGGATCGCCTTCTGGCTGAAGAAAAAACCAAAGAGGCCGGTTTCCTGCGGGAGCTTATAAAAGAATTTGACACGGTATCAAATGAAACAGATTTGAAAAAACTTGAGATCAAAGCGCTCCTTTGTGGAAAGTACGATCCGTTAGGGGCGGTGATCTCAGTGCAATCCGGCGCTGGGGGAGACGACGCGAGTGATTGGGCTTCAATGTTGCTTGATATGTATCGCAAATATGGACAGAGGAGAGGTTGGAAGGTGCGTGAGTTGGCATCTAATACTTTGGAGATCAAAGACGCGTATGCATACGGATTTTTGAAGAATGAATCGGGAGTGCACAGATTGGTGCGTATCTCCCCGTATGACCCAAAGAGTTTGCGGCACACATCCTTCGCGTTGGTTGAGATATTGCCGGATTTGCAGCGTATGGACGCCGAGAATTTCAAAGTTCCGGAGACCGACGTGAGGTTGGAGTTCTCGCGTTCAAGCGGGCCTGGAGGACAGAATGTAAATAAGGTGGAAACGGCGGTAAGGGTGGTGCATATACCGACCGGATTGGCCGCGGCTTCGGAGGCAGAGAGATCTCAAGCGCAAAACAAAGAAAAAGCGTTGGCTTTGCTGAAGGCGAAACTCATTAAGTTGATGGAAGAGCGTCAGGCGAAGGAGCTGGGAGATTTAAGGACTAAGGTAAAACCGGAGTGGGGAAGCCAGATCCGATCGTATGTGTTGCATCCATACAAAATGGTGAAGGATCATCGTACGGATGTGGAAACCTCACAAATAGAGAGTGTATTAGAAGGAAAGCTTGATGAATTCATAGATGGTGAGATAGAATTGAAAGGTACATAAAGCCTTATGATTTATTTCGAAGACGTTTCTAAAGAATACGGCGGGGGCGAGTATGCTGCCCTCCGGGATATTACTTTCAAGATAGAGCCCAAAGAGTTCGTCTCTATCGTGGGAAAATCGGGCGCTGGGAAATCCACCATTGTTCGGCTTTTGATTGGAGAAGAAAAACCCACTAAAGGAAGAGTGGTATTTGGAGAATACGAAGTGAATACCTTAAGACCCAAAGAGCTACCAGAGTTGCGCCGTCAGGTGGGGGTGATCTTTCAGGATTTTCGCCTTTTGCCTACAAAAAATGCATATGAAAATGTAGCTTTCGCTCTGGAGGTGGCTGGAGTGCCAGAGAGGGACATAGACGATATGGTGCGTGAGGCCCTTGATCTAGTTGGACTCTCTGACAAGGCGGATAACTTTGTTCACCAGCTCTCGGGAGGAGAGGCTCAAAGAGTGGCCCTCGCCAGAGCGATGGTGAATCACCCAAAGGTAGTTGTGGCAGATGAGCCAACCGGGAACTTAGATCCTCTAAATACAGCTGATGTAATTAAGGTATTAGAGCAAATCAATCAACTGGGGACTACCGTGATTTTAACGACCCACAATAAGGATGTGGTAGACAGGCTTGGCAAAAGAGTGATTCATCTAGACGGAGGTCGTATTATTAGAGATGCCGCCAAGGGTAAATACACGTTAGCTTAAGAATATGTTTACCAACCTATACCGATTGCTTAGATACTCTTTCCAGAGCTTCTGGCGTCAGAGACTACTCTCTATGGCTACTATGATGGTTATTCTCCTAGTGCTCATGGTCTTCCAGGGGATATTCGTGTTTGGAGCAGTAGGGGAAGCTGCTTTAACCTCTATAAAAGAAAAAATCGATGTGAGTGTTTTCTTTAACGTAGATGTTCCCGAGGATAGAATCTTGGATCTAAGAAGACAAATTGAGGGGGAGTTAGAAGAAGTAAGGGAAATTACCTACATATCTAAAGACGAGGCGCTTAACCAGTTCAAGGAACGCCACAAGTCAGATGAGGCGATTCAGCAAGCCTTGGAAGAGTTGGGGGATAATCCGCTTTCGGCTTCCTTGAATATCAAAACGGATGAGACGGAGCAGTTGCCGGTAGTAGCTGCATATTTGAAAAACATCGTACCCGAGGAGGTGGTGGACGAGATTAGCTACAACGAAGACAACAAAGCGGTGATAGACAGGTTGACCGCCATCATCGGAGTCAGTGAGTTCGCCGGATTGATCCTCGCTTTATTCTTGGCGATCGTGGCGATACTAGTTGCCTTCAATACCATTTTACTTGGTATCTATTCTAACCGTGATGAGGTAGCCATTATGCGTTTGGTGGGAGCGCCCAATGTATTTATTCGAGGTCCTTTTGTGGGATTGGGAGTGATATATGGGTTTTTGACCGCTACATTAGTAACTCTCCTTACCATCCCCCTTGTGTATCTAATTTCTCCCTATGCCACTTTGTTCGTCCCCGGCTTTGACTTGGTTGCGTGGTTCTGGGGAGGCTTTATTTGGCTCTATTTGGGTCAGATCGGCATTGGTATTTCAATCGGGGTAATCTCCAGCATGATAGCCATTAACCGCTATCTCAGTATCTAACGTATTTGCACTCGGCGCCCGTTTTGCTTTAAATTAAACAATCCTCAGGAAGACAAGAAGGAGGGTGGAGGATGAAAGTTCTTGACATATCTCCCGTGACTGGAGGGAGCGACGATATACGGAGGGCTTTGGTGCAATGCATTGAAGCCATCAATCAGAGGGGATGGCGCAATGTCGGAATCCCCGTTCGCCCACAGGCGGTCTCAAACCTATGTGCCGTGTTCGATGAACATGGATACGGCACACAGCCTCACTCTGAGGAACCTGGTTCCCTCGTGACCGTTGAGGTCTGGGAGAAGAGCCGTTTTCTCGAAGTAGTGCCGGAATGACTCTTCTGAAACGTCATCGCCTCGGGGGTTGGGGGATTGTGAATACCCCCGACGATCTGGGAAAAGAGATCGAAGCGAGTCTTGCAACGGGCGCGGATCATGTCAGGCTGTTGATAGATCACTCGATCTCTTACGGTGTCCTGGAGCAGCTGAAGCAGCTGGTGCCGGGCACACAGGAGATCGGCTTCAAGGGCGGGTACGTATCGGTTGTTGTATGCCCGACAGGTCTCCCGGAATGATTTCGGGGACTGGGCATGTTCCTCGGTGGTGTGGAGTGGGGTGCCCGCTGGCTTTCCGCGGGTACCTCACTCAGTTTCTTTCATCACACGAGGTTATTTTTTCTATGTGATAAAATGTATAAAAAGGTCGTTGTATTACTTTGAATATGAAATTGGATCCTAAAGCGTTTGGTATGGCTTCCGGAGTACTGTGGGGTGGAGCTATGCTCTTGATGACTGTCCTTGCGGCTGCTAACGGATATGCCTCTGATTTCTTGTTAATGATGTCGGGGATATATCCTTGGTGGTATAGCCTCACATACTTTGGGGCTGTTGTTGGAGCAATATATGGTTTTGTGGATGGGTTTGTAGGGGGATGGCTTTTTGTATGGTTGTATAATCGATTTGTGAAGGAATAGAGCTAGATTCGGCTAGAACCAGTAAATCCTAAAAGCGCGAAACCCCATCACTACGGGTGATAAGGCACGCGCTTGTGATGGGGTTACCTCGATGAAAGGTCTTTTGAAGATGGTCGCACGACCGGTGAGTGCGTGGAGCACTCGCTGTCCCTGTTGTACTGGGACAGTTTCGTGTTACACCCCCGTGTCGCACAAGTGCGGTCCTGGCCGAACGTTTCGACCATCTTCCTGCCGTCGGGGTGAGCGGTGCCGTGATTTCCACCGCGGATCACGGGAGCCACTCTTGTTTCCCCGTCTTCTCGGCCATCAATGAACATATCTTCCTCCACTAGACAACTTTCTATATAACATATTTGTATCAATACGTCAATTTATCGGATGGGGATATATAATATGGTGAAAGGAGAGGTTCTCTGTATACTGGAGAAGATATGGCAGGGGAGTTTACTTTAATCTTGGGGCCGATGGCGAGTGGCAAGTCTATCGCTTTGATCGCGGAGCTTGATCGGTACGAGCATGCTCACAAGAAAGTCATGACAGTTCACTCTACGGCTAACGTGAGGGAAGACGACGTGGAGTCGAGGATTGGTCTTTCCAGAAAGGCCTTGAAGGTGGAGAAACTGAGCGATTTAGCTAAACAGGTAAATATGGAGGAGGTAGACGTTGTGGGGGTGGACGAAATGTTGATGTTTGATCCAGAAGACAGTTTCAATACTATCAAAGACTGGCTTTTCTCTGGGAAGATAGTGGTGGCCTCTTCGGTTGATATGCTGGGCAACGGTTCTCTTTCAAAGACAGTTAAACGTCTACTAGAGTTGGTACCTGATGTTCGCTATGAAAAAGCCGTATGTGAGGAGTGCGACGCAATTGACGCTCGGTTTACGAAAGTTTCGAAAAGTAACGGGGAGCCCACAGACAGAAAAAGTCTGCCTGATGTCATCCCA
>MHIS01000020.1:0-1745 GCA_001817635.1 Candidatus Colwellbacteria bacterium GWA2_46_10 | reverse complement strand
ACTTCTTTGCTATGGCCTTTATCTCCGGCGCTATTGGAACGATGGTGGTAGCCGCCGTAAAGGGGTTGGACATAACGGTTTTGGGAAGGGAGTTTGGTCCGGCGCTCGCTTTTGTGGCAGGGTATGCGGGAGGTGATTTTATAGAGAATCTGTATAAGATAATCTTCAAGACGGATACCTTTTTTGGTATGGGGGATAATTAAGTCGTAAGATAACCATATGTCCAAACGTAAAAAGTCCGGCAAGGGATGGTCTATAGTCTTTGGATACATAATCCGCTACAAGCGAGATATTGTTATTTATTCAATCTTGGGTGTTATCTCGGCAGTCACTAACGGTTTTATCCCGCTAATCTTCGGAGCTTTCTTCGACGCTATCTTGGGTAATGAGTGGTTCAGCTACGCTGGTCTGCGCTTGCCTTTGTGGGAAGCCTTGTTAATCGTTGGTGGTGTCGCCCAGGTGATTGCTAACGTTGTGGAATGGAGTAATGACATAAGGGCCAGGCGTATCGGTACCTACCTGGCTTCGGAATATGCTGCTGAGTCGATTGCAAGATTAATTCTTATGCCTCTTAGCCTATACAAAGAGCAGAAGATAGGATCGCTGTGGAACAAAATATCCCGTGCTCGGAACTCCCTAACACAGATAGTAGAACAAGTGGTGTTGAATGTAACACCACAGGTCCTTAGCGTGATTGTTGGCTTCACCGTTGCTTTTTTTATCAACCCCATTTTGGCGGGGTTGATCTTGGTTGGCGTGATTCTCTATGTGCTAGCCTTAGCCAAAATTGTGCCTCCTATAGTGAAGTTACAACGAAGAGGAGAACGGGCCTGGAGTCGCGCCTACGGCTATGCCTATGACAGCCTGGCTAACATTCAGCCCGTGAAGCAGGCGGTGGCCGAGAGTTACGAAAGTGAGCGTGTATGGGATCAGTTCATTAATAGAGTATCTAAAACATGGTTTAATGTTGAGAAAATTTGGGGAGGGATATCTTTCTACCAGAGTATCTTGATAACCATTACTCGCATGGGTGTTTTCGTACTATCGGCATACTTTATCCAGCAGGGTGACCTAACAATCGGTGGTCTGATGGCTCTCAATGGTTATGCTGCTATGGTTTTCGGCCCCTTTGTGCGAATTGGTAACTATTGGCAGGTTATCCAAGGCGGTATAGTAGCCATTGAGAACGGAGAGAAACTTCTATCCACAAGGCCCGAAGACTACGAACCGAAGAACGCTGTTAGCTTCAAGAAAATTCAGGGAGAGATTGAGTTCCAGGATGTTTCTTTTGCGTATAAGCATAGCAAAGGTAAGGTCCTAAATGGCATTAGTTTTAAGATTAAACCGGGCGAAGTGGTGGCCCTAATGGGAGAGTCTGGCGTGGGCAAAACGACCCTGATTGATTTAATTCCTAGGTACTATTCACCAAATAGGGGAAAAATTCTCATAGATGGTCACAATATAGCTGAGGTGAGGCTTAAAGATTTGAGAGGCAACATCGCGGTGGTACCTCAAGAGGTAGTTCTGTTTAACGACACCATAAAAAACAATATTAAGTACGGAAACTTTTCTGCTAAAGATGCCGAGATTAAAAAAGCCGCTAAGGAAGCTAGCGCAGATGTATTTATAGAGAAGTTTCCTAAGAAATATCAGCAGCTGGTTGGGGAAAGGGGAGTGAAACTGTCCGTGGGGCAAAAACAAAGGGTATCCATAGCAAGGGCGATACTGCGCGACCCCAAAATCCT
>MHIS01000019.1:14514-17816 GCA_001817635.1 Candidatus Colwellbacteria bacterium GWA2_46_10 | reverse complement strand
TCTCCTGCCAAATTGTTTTTAGCGTTTTATTGGCAATTTTAACCTCTTGTTTCCTCGCCTCCGCTTCAAGTTTTTTCAGAAATTCCGCTCGGGACATATAAACATTCTTACGCATGTTTTCCAAAATCTCATAAATTACTGCGCGCAATTTCCGCCATGCTTTATTTTCTGCTTCACCTTTTTCGCCACTCTTTTTACTTGGCCGGTCGTTCATAAAATCCTTATGTTCTTTTAAGCGCGAGAGGGAATCGTCGGTTATTTCAAATTTAAGTCGCAATGGTCGCTGAATAGTAATTTCGCGATAGGCAAATTCTGTGTTTAGGAAAATTTTGCAACGCTCATTTGCTTTAAACTCAGAATATAACTTAAGGATTTCTTTTGCGTTTTCTTCGTTTATTTCGTAGCGTTTTGCGCCAAGATTGCGGCGAAGTTGAGTCCGGATCTTCCGCGCATCCACAAGTTGAACCTTGCCTTTTCTTTCTGCGTCTTTCCGGTTAGAAAAAATCCACACATAAGTAGCAATTCCCGTATTAAAGAAAAGTTGCTCCGGCATCGCGATTATCGCTTCCAGTAAATCGCTTTCCAATATCCAGCGACGGATTTCGCTTTCTCCGCCACCGGCATCGCCGGTAAAAAGAGGCGAGCCGTTGGTAATAATCGCGGCATTGCTTCCGCCGTCCGCCTTTGGCCTGAATTTAGAAATCGCGTGCTGAATAAAAAGAAATTGTCCGTCGGAAATACGCGGAAGTCCTGCGCCAAATCGGCCGGCAAGCCCTCTTTCAGCCTCATGTTCTACCACCTCTTTATCTTTTTTCCACTCCACACCATAAGGAGGATTGGAAATAATGTAGTCAAACTTTTTATCAGCGTGCTGGTCGTTAGAAAGCGTGCTTGCCTTGTCATTCTCCTTTTCGCCGCCCTTGATGCCTTCCGGGTCTTTTCCTTCGTTTTGCAAAAGTATGTCCGCTTTGCAAATCGCAAAAGTAACTGGATTTAATTCTTGTCCAAAAAGATGCGCTTTAATCTCTGAATTTATATTTTCTTTAACATAATCCGAGCCGATGGAAAGCATGCCGCCCGTGCCGCAAGCGGGATCATAAATAGTAATAACCTTGCCGGGTTTGGAAAGTTCTTTTTCTTCGCCGGTAAAAATTAGCGCGGCCATTAATCGCACAACATCACGCGGTGTGTAGTGCTCTCCGGCGGTTTCATTGGATTGCTCGGCAAAGCGACGAATCAGGTCCTCAAACGCAAGGCCAATGATATGGTTCGGCACGCGTTCTGGATGAAGATCAATTTTATCGAACTCTTGCAGAATCAAGTACAAGATATTTGAACCATGAAGCCGCTCGAGCTGACGATAAAACTCAAACTTTTCAAAAATTTCCTTTACATTCGGTGAAAAGCCATCAATATATTTTTCTAAATTTCTGGCAATGTGCGTTGGATCTTCCAAAAGCTTTTTAAAGGTGAACTGAGAAGTGTTGTAAAAGTTGTAACCGGTAACGCGACACAAAATGCTTAGGTTATGTACTTTACCGTGAAGCTCGTTATATCTCTCGAGGGTTTTTTGTTTGGTCGGCTCAAGAACAGCATCGAGGCGTTTTAGAACTGTGAGGGGCAAAATAACATCTTGATATTCGTGCGCTTTCCACCCGCCTCGCAAGTGGTTTGCAATGTTCCAGATCATATTTGAAATTTGATGATAAGTAGCCATTGTGGTTTGCGAGATTAAATTAAACCCTTGTCCTGAAAACTAAAATAATTCTCTTTGGTAATTATAATATGATTCAATACTTTGATCCCCAATATTTTCCCGGCCTCAACAAGCCGTTTCGTTATTTCTAAATCAGCACTGGATGGTGCCGGGTCACCCGATGGATGATTATGGGCAACAATAATTTCTATTGCCACGCGAATTATGGCTGGCTCAAAAACCTCGCGTGGATGTACAAGATTTGCGGTGAGAGTGCCGACGGAGATCAATTCTTTGTGGATTAATTTATGTCTCGCATTAATATACAAGGTTATGAAATGCTCTTTCTTTAAGTTTTGTAAATCGGTCAATTGTGCTATTGCGTCTTTTGTTGATTCAATGGTCGGTAAATTCGTGTCATTAACCTCCAAAGCGCGTTTTGCGAGCTCAAAAGCGGCAAGAAGTGTTGTGGCTTTTGCCGAATCAATACCGCCGATTTTTACCAAATCTTGATAGGTCATTTGTAGAAGCCGCTTCTTGGAATGCTTGGTTAAAATTTGCAAAGCAATTTCAATAACGTTCTTCCCGGCTTTACCGGTCCGCAGGAGAATAGCTAAAAGTTCCGAGTCTTTAAGATTCTCGACTCCTTTAGCAATAAGTTTCTCCCTCGGTCGCTCAATTTTTGGTAAATCTTTAATTTTTGCCATACTGTATCCAAATTATGACCTATCAAGCCCTAAATCTCAAAGGGATTATAGATTCACGAACCTGGAGAAGCTCCAAACACTATACGAGGTCGCCAAAACCCATCGGCAGTATCCCCCTTTACCCGTCCAATCTTCGCTGATTATTATAATATTTTCATCTAGAAATCGCCGCCTCGGCAGCCAGGCTAGGACTCGAACCTATATATGTTAAGGCTAAATCTACCCCGTCTTTATCTCCACCTCCACCCCGGCGGGGAGGTTTAAATCACTAAGGGCTTCTATGATCTTGGCGGAAGGTTTCTGTACATCAATAAGTCTCTTGTGAACTCGTAGTTCGAACTGCTCTCTAGCGTCCTTGTGCACAAAGGTAGATTTGTTAACCGTATATCTCTTGAAACCCGTAGGGAGAGGAATAGGGCCAACGATCTTGGCGTTTTGCCTCTCCAGGGTATCTACGATCTGCTTTACCGAGTTATCTAAAAGGCGGTGGTCATATGATTTGACCCTTAGCCTCAATTTGTCATTTTGTTCTGGTTCTTTCATAAGTCGCTCTATCTAGCACCCCTTAAGGAAGAGATGCTAGGAGAGATACCTATTTGGTAATCTTCGTGACAACTCCCGCGCCAACCGTCTTTCCTCCTTCTCTGATAGCGAAGCGGGTCTTCTCTTCTAGAGCAATAGGATTGATCAGCTTAACTGATACGTTGACGGTATCCCCTGGCATAGCCATTTCCGAACCTTCGGGCAACGTTACCTCCCCCGTCACGTCCGTAGTACGGATGTAAAACTGAGGCTTGTATCCTGGAAAGACAGGTGTGTGGCGACCTCCTTCCTCTTTGGAGAGAAGGTATACTTCGGTTTCGAACTCAGTATGAGGAGTTACGGACGAAGGTGCAGCC
>MHIS01000019.1:832-14508 GCA_001817635.1 Candidatus Colwellbacteria bacterium GWA2_46_10 | reverse complement strand
TGACCACGCTCTACGTCCTCTTTCTTCAAACCCCTCAAAAGGACACCGACGTTATCTCCGGCAATTCCTTCATCGAGTTCCTTATTGAACATCTCAACCCCCGTCACAACCGTTTTCTGGGTAGGGTGAATGCCCACAACCTCAACTTCCTCGTTGATCTTCACTTTACCGCGTTCAATCCTGCCGGTTACAACCGTTCCCCTGCCCTCGATCGTAAAGACATCCTCGATAGGCATAAGGAAAGGCTTATCTATTTCCCTCTTGGGCTCAGGAATGTACTCATCCAAGTACTTTACGAGCTCCAAGATGGGCTTAGCGGCTTCATCATCCGGGGAAGTGGTCTCCAGAGCTTTCAAAGCTGAACCCCTAACGATAGGTATTTCGTTCCCGGGGAATTCATACTTGCTAAGAAGTTCTCTAATTTCTGCCTCCACCAAGTCGATCAACTCTGGATCGTCTACTTGGTCGATTTTATTGAGGAACACAACAATCGCGGGTACGCCTACCTGGCGAGCCAAAAGAATGTGTTCTCGAGTTTGAGGCATAGGACCGTCAGCCGCACTCACTACCAATATCGCACCGTCCATCTGGGCGGCACCGGTAATCATGTTCTTGATGTAGTCGGCGTGACCGGGAGCATCAATGTGGGCGTAGTGCCTCTTCTCCGTCTGATATTCCTGGTGAGAGAGGGCGATCGTAATACCTCTGGCCTTCTCTTCAGGAGCCTTATCGATGTCGTTAACATTGGCTTCCTTCTTGGCCCAACCCTTCATGAACAACACGTGGGTAATAGCCGCGGTCAAAGTAGTCTTACCGTGGTCAACGTGACCAATGGTACCCACATTTACGTGGGGTTTTTCTCTAGTAAACTTTTCTGCCATTTGTTTATTCTTAACTTCTGTTTTTCGACCTTGTGTATTCTATGTGCCAAGAGCGCGTCTTGTCAACGCAAACCTGGCTATTTCCGACCCTCCACTACTGCCATCTCCAGACTTTTAGGAAGGGGCTCATATGCGGAAAACTCCATAGTAAAGGACCCCCTACCCTGGCTCATACTCCTTAATTTCGTGGCATATCCAAACAGTTCAGATAGAGGAATGCGGGCATCTATCACCTTGATATTGTCCCGATCCTCCATGGACTCAATACGGCCCCTCTTGGAGGCAATATCACCCGTTACATCCCCAAAGAACTCAATGGGGGTGATAACCTGCACTTTCATGATGGGTTCAAGGACAATAGGGCTGCCGTGCTTGACGCCCTCCTGAAGAGCCATGGAGCCGGCGATCTTGAAAGCGGCTTCGGATGAATCCACCTCGTGGAAAGATCCATCCCAGAGATCCACCTGTATATCCACCATTGGATATCCGGCAACCACTCCCTTTACCAAAGATTCTTTAACACCTTTCTCCACGGCGGGGATAAACTCCTGAGGGATACTTCCTCCTTTAATGGAATTTACGAACTCAAAGCCAGCGCCTCTCTCTAACGGAGACACTCTGACTTTTGCGTGACCGTATTGTCCTCTTCCACCGGACTGGCGAATATATTTCCCTTCTCCTTCAGATTCTTTGGTAACGGTTTCTCGATATGATACCTGAGGTTGCCCCACGGTTGCCTCCACGCCGAATTCCCTTTTCATGCGTTCAACCAACACCTCAAGGTGAAGTTCTCCCATACCGGCGATCAAAGTCTCTCCGGTTTCCTCATCTCCCCTCACCCTGAAAGTTGGATCTTCTTCGGCGAGTTTGTGTAGCGCTATACCCATCTTCTCCTGATCAGCTTTGGTCTTGGGAGTTACCCTTTGTTCAATAACAGGTTCTGGAGTATTTATTTTCTCCAAGATAATGGGGTGACTCGGGTCAGTTAGGGTATCGCCGGTTGTCGTATCCTTCAACCCAACTAAAGCGCCAATTTCTCCGGCAAAGATCTTCTCCACCTCTTCTCGGTGGTTAGCGTGCATACGCAAAATCCTGCCAACCCTTTCCTGGTTGCCTTTAGTGGCGTTTAGAATATAGCTGCCTTGACCCAAAGTTCCCGAATACACCCTGAAGTATGTAAGGGACCCTACGAAAGGATCAGTTGCCACCTTGAAAGCCAATGCGGCAAAGGGAACGTCATCTTTGGTCTCACGCTGTATCGTATCCCCTGTTTTGGGATCAATACCCTCAACCGGAGGCAAATCTACCGGAGAGGGAAGGTAATCTATAACGGCGTCCAAAAGAAGCTGTACGCCTTTGTTTTTGAGAGCGCTTCCGCAAAGCACCGGAACGATATTCACCTCCAAGGTAGCCTTGCGCATCACTCTTTTAAGATCCTCAACCGGGATATCTACTCCAGCCAAATACTTCTCGGTCAAACCTTCATCATTTTCCACGATCTTCTCAACCAATTCAGCGCGTCTTTTCTCCACCTGCTCCTTCATATTTTCCGGAACAGGAACCTCTATGGTTTCCTCACCCATATTCCCTTGAAACTCATAGGCTTTGCGTGTCAGCAAATCCACCACCCCCTGGAACTCCCCCTCTAAACCGATGGGAAGCTGTATAACCACAGCCTTTTTAGTCAAACGCTTTCTAATTGAGTCAAAACTTTTCTCGAAATTCGCTCCGGTACGATCCAGTTTATTGATAAAGCAAAAACGAGGAACCTTGTATTGATCGGCGTAGTGCCAGTTCGTTTCAGATTGAGGCTCTACTCCGGCTACTCCGTCAAAAACCACCACCGCGCCATCCAACACCCTCAAAGAGCGAATAACCTCTACGGTGAAGTCGATGTGCCCCGGGGTATCAATAATGTTGATGCGGTGCTCCTGCTCTTTGTTGCCTGTGGCGTAAGTGGGAGTCCAGAAGGTGGTAGTGGCAGCGGAGGTGATGGTAATACCACGCTCCCTCTCCTGTTCCATCCAATCCATAATAGCTGCCCCCTCGTGCACCTCCCCTATTTTGTGAGAAATACCGGTATAGAAAAGAATGCGCTCGGTAACCGTAGTTTTCCCGGCGTCAATGTGGGCGATAATACCGATGTTCCTAACCTTCTCTAAAGGATATTTTCTTAAAGACATGCTATTAGTTTAACGGCGTACAAAGTGAGCAAAGGCCCGGTTCGCTTCGGCCATGCGGTGCACATCCTGTTTCTTTTTCACGGCTTCTCCTTCGTTGTTGTATGCGGCGAGTAACTCTTCAGCTAACTTCTCGGACATGGGCTTACCTGTTTTCCCCCTGGCAACGGCGATGATCCAACGGCTCGCCAAAACAAATTTGCGCTCCGGGCGTACGTCAACCGGGATCTGGTAGTTCGCACCCCCCACCCTGCGGGACTGCAATTCCTGCTGTGGGGTAACGTTCTCTAGAGCTTTTTCAAAAACTTCTAAAGGTTCTTTCTTGGTTTTTTCTTTTAAAATATCCATGGCACCGTAGACCACGCTCTCGGCCACGCTTTTCTTACCGGCTTCCATGATGTAGTTGATGAAACGCGCTAACGTTATGCTCCCGTACACCGCATCGGGACTATATGTCCTTTTATAGTTACGCTTTTTTCTCATCTCTATTCTTTCTTAGGTCTCTTGGCTCCGTACTTAGAACGTTTCTGACGGCGCGCATCCACCCCCGCAGTATCGAGTATGCCGCGTACGATATGATACCCGACTCCGGGAAGATCTTTCACTTTTCCGCCTCGGATTATGACCACGGAGTGCTCCTGGAGGTTGTGTCCTTCTCCTCCGATATATGCGGTAACCTCCTGGCCGTTAGTTAGACGTACCCTCGCCACCTTACGCAAAGCAGAGTTTGGTTTTCTGGGGGTAATGGTTGAAACCTTCAAACACACTCCTCTTTTAAAAGGTGAGGGATAGTGGGTCGGTCTATTTTTAATAGTATTGAAACCCAAAGAAAGCGCCGGGGAGTTATCCTTTTTCTGCGCTCTTTTTCTGCCTTTCTTGATTAACTGATTAATCGTCGGCATAAACGGCTTTCACTATATAGAGGAAACAGGTTTACTGTCAATTAGAATGCGGGTATTGGCCCTATTATCAAAGCCGATAAAAGGGTAGTTACGTAGAAAATCGCCTCCCCGAAAAACATCAACAAAATGAAGACCAAGATGATCCCTCCCGCCTCCATGCCCTGCAGTCCCCTGCTCAACTCGGGAGGAAGTAAAACCATGAGGATTTTGGACCCATCAAGCGGAGGTATGGGAATTAGGTTGAATACGGCCAGAAGTACGTTTATAAAGACAATTTGGACCAATAAGGCCATAGCTACGGGACTCAAGAACCCACCCCCCAGGCGGATTACGAGCCCCACAATGAGCGCCAGAACCAAGTTTGAACCGGGACCCATAAGAGCCACCTTCAGCGGGCCATACTTGAAATCCTTGTAGAGTTTCATCGGATTGTATGGAACGGGCTTAGCCCAACCGATAATGAAGGGTGAACCGGTAGCTATGAGGATAAGGGGTAAAAGTACGGAACCTATGGGATCCAAGTGGGGTATCGGATTCAAAGTCAACCTCCCCATGTTCTTCGCCGTATCATCTCCCAACTTCAAAGCCATCACGCCATGAGAAACTTCATGGATCACCACGGAAAAGAGAAGAACCACTATTTGAAATATGTGTACGGTTATGTTATCCATTATTAGCTATTATTGAGCATATAAAGCTATGAGGCAATGTGAAATCTGCGGCAAGGGAAGAAAAATGGCCGGAAAGCGCAATAAACTCCGTGGCCATTTCAACCCCACCCCGCTTCAAGCAAAATATCCAAATCTTCAAAAAACTCTTGATCAAAACGGAAAGAGGGTGCTTGCTTGTACTAACTGTTTGAAAACTCTCGCCAAGAGGGCTGCTAGGGCGTAGCTTCTTTTGCCAATTACCGGGCTGTAGTGTCAACGGCAGCACGCATGCATGGGGTGCATGTAGACCGAGTTCAAATCTCGGCAGCCCGACACATAATTCAAGCGTATTCAAAAAGAAAACACCCTGCACTTTCCACCACAGAGTCTTCCTCGCATATACAACTGCGGGGTGTCTTCCGTGGCCCTGTACAGGGTCACTAATTCGGAGGGACCAACCTGAAGAGCGTCTTCACGGTCCTTTCCCTCCTCTTGAAAAGCCGTTCCCTCCGCAGCTCCATCCATCTGCCCTGCCACGAAATGAGGGCTTCCTCCAAAAGGCGTCGGTCTACGGCTTCGATGCTTCTCCCGAGGCGGTTATAGTTAGCCAGTGCAGTACTGACCATGAGATCTCCTCCCCTCGCCACTTCGCGGACACGCTTGAGATAGTCATCGTAGTCGATTCTTTCCTCCATAAGAACCCTCTCTTTCTGGTGCGATCACCAAACTAACACTTATCAGGGACTCGGTCAAATGAGAAACCCCGCAATCCTACCAACGGGGATCGCAGATATGACTGCGGGGTTCCTCCGTGGGGGAAGCGGGGTGAAACTGCGGTTACTAACCGCAACAACCTTCAGGACAGGGATCGTCTTCGATCACTCCGGTCGATTCTTCAATACATAGGATGCAAGTGCTCACTATTCCCTCTCAGTTCTCTCGACACGCCTTCTGAAGAAGGGATGCTTGCTGATGTTGCCGCACTCGGGGCAACGTAGGTACCCATGCCACGTTTTCATGACACGGTCCCCTCTACCCTTCATCCGGCATTCCGTGCAGAATCGCTTCATTTCCGTCCTTTCATGTAGGGTACGAGCCTTAAGCGTACATCCTATCACTCACCTATTCAATTTTGTGCTACTTAGCATCCAGACTCCTCCAAAGATATCTGCAGGCTAGGGATCTATATGGTTCCCACTGCTTTGCAATTTTGAGCGTTGTATTAACATTCCCCTTTTTAACCTTGTAATGTTTGTATATGGCGTTTTGCAAACCCATGTCTCCGGGAGAGAAAATATCGGGACGACGCAAAGTAAACATCAAAATCATCTCCGCAGTCCAATTCCCTATTCCCTTAATTTTCAAAAGCTCTCCTCTCACTTTCTCATCTGACATTTTGGGCATCTTCTTCAAATCAAGCTCTCCGTCCCTTACGGCCCTTGCAACATTTTTTATATAACTGACTTTTGACCAAGAGGTTCCACAACCCCTGATTTTTTCATCCTTGGTTTTCAAGAGTTTTTCCGGGCTTGGATATTTTCCCCCGTACAGACTCTTGAAGCGTCCGATAATTGTATTGGCCGCTTTTCCAGAAAGCTGTTGTCCCAAGATCGTATCCACAATTTCAGCAAATAGATACTGGGCATTCACCTTAGCTGTGGGTTGAGAAGGAAGAGGATATTTTTTAATAAGCCCTGCCATAACTTTATCCCTCCTTAAATGTTTTAACGCTTTTGTCTCCATAATTTCTTATTTAAGAAAGCTACTCCAATAGTAGCTCTCTTAAGGTCCCGCTCCAGTTCTTCCCGGAAACATCCAGGTGGGTTACCGCAGCTTATCTCCACGGAGACAAGCGATGTAGGTGTCCCATTGAAACTTATTTGATCCGGAACTACGAGCGGAACATCTATATTATACCAAAAAGTAATTCGAGTTTTAAAAAAGTTGTGGGGGAGCCCGGTCGACGACCGAGCTCCCCCACTCCCCTAGAACAAGTGAACTCTCAAAGAAACGGTTTGAGCTCCCTAAGGAGGGTACCCATGTCGTACGAGATCTTTGCACCGTGCGCGACCTTGGCGATTTCTTCATCCAGAGACTTCTGGACGAATGCTTGATCGCACATCCCACGCAGGCCGGCACTTACGACCGTCTGTAGGCCGCCGATGTTCCTTCTCCATGTCATGGCAGCCACCAAATTGTCGTAATACACCCTGCCGGTGCGATCGACGAGAAGGAGGCGACGCGGGTTTGGCTTCTCTCCGCTTAAATCCCGCGGAAGAGATGCATGCACTCGGTTCATTCTCTATCTTTCCTTTCGACCTCGACGTCCGAGACCGTTCTGTTCTCGCCCACTGTCGGGAAGCACTCTCTTGGTAGCTCCCTTGGCTGTGGGGTCCTTCCTGACACGTTTCACGCGACCCGTGTACATACACTCCCTTCCCTATGGGCGTGAGGGGATCACGCCATTTGTATTGGTACACTTGTGTTGCCTAAGCTCCACAAGCAGAAACCGACCTCTTTGGGAGGCCGGTTTCTGTCTGAGGATCTTATGCTTTTGATTAGATTCTGACAATACCGGCCTCGGTCTTCCTGACGAGGGTAATCATAAAAAAGACGGAGGTGACGGTTGCTGTCGGGAAAATATTCATTTGAGCTTTTAAACTAACCTAGGTTCCAGGATACGTCAATGGATTGTGGATAGCTATTTTTGCTTTTCCAATATGCTGGCTATTTGCTTGATCATTGATAGCGCTACTGGTGGCGGGAGCAAACTGTAAGATTCTGTGCCATCATCGTCCTTTATAACCCAAGGTTCTTCCCTGGTTTCTACCGTTTTTTTATCCTCGTTAAACTCGTGAACGTAACTGGGAGTTATCTCATAGTCGTCCACATACTTCTTTGCTTCACTAACGGGAATAGTATTGCGGACCAATACTTTATCCACTCCCTGGAGTGCCATAATCTTAGCCATTACTTTCTCGTCTTTATCCATACGTTCACGAATGGCCTCTACACCTTGATCATCACCCTCTTTGGCAACCATGCGAGCGCCTTTGCACTCTGGGTTGTCGCAACGCAGAAAGAACTCTTTTGACTGTTCATCGTAACCCACATCCTTGGTTGGCATTAAGCTGATATTCCTAGGTGTTTGGCATTTCGGGCAAACTACCCTCGATTTCATGCGTGCGTCTATCACAGACTCCGGAAGATTGATAAACACAAAAAAGTCCGGATCTTCTCTGTACCCAATAAGATCCCTAAAGAATATTGAGTAGGCCACCTGATCCAGATCGCGAGGAAAACCATCTAGAAAGACCGTTTTCTTTTCAACTTCATGTAACTCCCACTTAATTAGAGTCAAGATGAACTCCGTGGGAACTAAGGTCTTTGTGCTACGTGACGCCAGGGCTGCTATCGCTTCTTCAAGGGGAAGGAATCCTCTGTAGTATTTTTCCATGAAGCTTTTTAGTTCGGCCCCAGATTCACCACCCTCCTCTATAGCCTTGGTGGCGGTTCTCACAATATCTCCAACTGAGACATGGGCCATTTTCACGGATCCACCAACGGCTTCCATAAAAAGTTTGGAGTATGTGCCTTTACCAGCACCTTTTTTACCAAGAAGATACGCAACAAAAGTTCTGTTTTTTAAGTAGTTTCTAATTATCTCCAACTCTTTCCCTGCTTTTAAGTCAAAGTAATCTCTACGTTGCGCGGGGTCATTAAGATCAAACGTTTTAGAAACGCCCTCTGTTTTAGTTTTAAAGAGAGGAAAATCTTTATGTGTAGACATTACTTAGTTTTTTTCTTGAGAGCCAACCCTAACTCATCCAACTGTTTATTGTCTACTTCACTTGGAGCATCCATTACTGCAACACTTCCACCGGAAGTAGCTGGAAAAGCAATTACTTCTCTGATACTTGGTTCTCCAAGTACAACCATAATGAATCTATCTAAACCGGGGGCGATTCCTCCATGTGGAGGTACGCCATATGTAAATGCTTCTAGCATATGTGCAAATTGATCTTTTTGTATTTTATTAAAACCTATTAACTCAAAGACTTTTTCTTGAATCTTTGGTTGATGAATACGAACACTACCACCACCTACTTCAAATCCATTTAACACCAAATCGTGCTGAAGACCACGAACTCTTGTAGGATCTGAATCTAATAATGGGATATCATCTGGGTGTGGAGCTGTAAACATGTGATGTGAAGGCGCAAATTTTGCTGATCCAGACCCGTGAAAAAAATCTTTCTCTGACTGCTCAGTGAAAAGCGGGAAATCAATTGTCCAAGAAAAGGCTAGTTCATTTGGGTCACCCTTATCCACACGAAGATCCGGTTTGTCGGTCCCATATTTCTCTATTGCCTCTTTATGTGGTATTCGAGGCCAAGGAGCTTTAGTTATATGTTTTTCTGGAAATATTTCTTTGACCAGTTTAGTGAATAAATTCTCCGTTATGCTCAAAATGTCTTCCTGCGTTACAAAAGACATCTCCATATCAAGCTGGGTAAATTCTCCGTATGCTCTATCTGCCCGTGGATCTTCATCTCTGAAAGTCCTTGCAATCTGAAAATATTTCTCAAATCCAGCAACCATTAGTAATTGCTTATACTGTTGTGGGGATTGTGGCAGTGCGTAAAATTTCCCCTGTTGTAAACGTGATGGGACGATAAAGTCTCTTGCGCCTTCTGGAGTAGACTTCGTAAGTATTGGTGTTTCTATTTCTACAAAGCCTTCGGCTGTTAGGTAATTTCTAACAAATTGTGACGTCTTGTGACGCAGAAGTATATTCCGCCTCATACGCCTACGACGAAGATCTAAATAGCGATACTTCATTCTTATCTCTTCGTTAATCTCATAACCGTCACCACTAATATCAAAAGGCAAAGTCTCTGCCTGTGAGAGAACTTCTATTTTAGCCACTCCAATTTCCACCGTACCAGTTGGGAGATCATCATTACGCATACCCGCTGGTCTTTCTCCAACTTTGCCCTCAACTTTAATGACCCACTCAGGACGCAGGGCTTCCGCCACTTTGTAAGTAACCTCATCCTTAGCGTTAAAAACCAGCTGGATAGTGCCAGTCCTGTCTCTTAGGTCAACAAAAATCAGCTTTCCGTGGTCGCGTCTCGCATCCACCCAACCGGAGAGCTCCACCTCCTTTCCTACTTTTTCAGGTGTTTCGTTAGATAATATGCGCATCTTTTGTGTTGTTAGTATAGAGGGAAAGTATCCGGCCTTCAATATGCTTCTTGACCTTTATGTATCTCTGTTATACAAAGAGGGTCTGTTCGATGACATAACAAGGGGTCGGGGGCGTAAATCCTCCCATCCCCACGAGAGCGTTTGATACGCTCTTCCGCCGATGTAGCTCAAATGGCAGAGCACCATCCTTGGGGGATGGAGGTAGCTGGTTCGATACCAGCCGTCGGCTCGGGCGTCTCGCCCACTTCGGGATTAGGCTAGGTCAAAGCCTTTCACCCTCAACCACCGAGTGCGCACTCGGTTGGTCAGTCTCCCGCTAGGGTTCGCCCGAACGGGATTCGATGGGTCAAGCGAGACGCTCCCTATTTCATTAGGCCTCACGGCCTCGACTGATGTCGAGGACTGCCCGTGAGGCCTCGACTATTTCTAGATTAATTAATCTGACTCTGTCTTCACACCCACCTTCCCGTCTTCTATATTCAACTCTACCCGTCCATTCTCGTCAGTCCTATAAATACTGGATCCCACCCTAGAGAGCCTTTGCAGCGTCGCCTCTGTGGGGTGTCCAAAACGGTTGTCTCCCACCTCGATTATTGAGATAAGAGGAGTCGCCTCTTCCAAGAAACTTACGCCGCTTGCATAACGCGAACCATGGTGGGCTACCTTCAACACGTCTATATTCATATCGTATTTTTCAAGCAGTGCCTCTTCTGCCTCAAAACCAATATCTCCGGTAAAGAGAATCTTAACCTCCTCTCCCGTGAGTTCAGTAACCAAGGAGCCATCATTTAGATCTTTGTTTGCCAAAAGTTTTTCGCTTGGAGATAAAATGTTTACTTGTTTATCTTTGTAATTTATCTTATCTCCTTCTCCAAGAATAATAATAGGAATCTTTTCTTGTTCTAACGTTTCCATAAATTCATTCCAAGCTTGACCCTCCCCCTCCTCGCCGTTAAAAATAAAGGCTCCTATTTGATATCTCTCAATCACATCTTTGATCCCTCCGTAGTGATCTAATTGAGCGTGGGTAATCATAACCAAATCTATATACCTATCTGTTGGAGAAAGTACCTCTCCCAACTCAAAAAGTATTTCTTTGCCGGGTCCCCCGTCTATCAAAACTTTCACCCCGTCGGGAAAAACAATCAACTCGCTATCCCCTTGCCCTACATCCAAAAAATATACTTCAAGAGGATCTTCCGTGATCCTTTCGATAACTCCCTGCCAAACTATGCCGTTAAAGCCAGCTAAGACCAAAAAATTTAATGATAAAAATTTCATAACCTAGAAAAACGCTACTTATCCATCCCATTATTAATGATAGGTGAAAAGAAACAAAACCAAGAATAGTTGTCACAAACGAGAACAACATTGTGATGGGAATAAACTCCAAGATCAAAACGTTGCTTATCAGCGCCACCGGAGAGAAGAACCCGAAGGTGAAGAGGATAATGGGCAGTACCGCAATTTGAGCAGAAGCCGTTTGCAAGGCGTTCTTTTTCCAAGATAGAAAGCCCTCGCTTTGAACCTTAAACTTCTTCCCCAGAAACGGATACAAGTAGATTATTCCGAGCAGTGCGGCAAAGGAGAGCTGGAAACCAACATCATCTACCCCAACCCTTGGATTGAAGAAGATCATGCCTAAGGCAGTTAAGGTGATGGCATTTCTTGGGCTGTACGGTCTGCTCTGATTCTCAGCCAAAAGCAAAATCAACCCCATAATGCCCGCCCTCACTACGGAAGGAGCAGCCCCCGTCATCACTACGAACCCCGGGATAATGAGAAGACTCAGATAGAACGCAACTCTTCTATTCCAGATATACGAGAATATCCCGGAGATAACCAGCACCAAAATAGCGATATTGTATCCGGAAAGAGCAACTATGTGAGTCGTGCCGCTGCGAC
Source organism: Candidatus Colwellbacteria bacterium GWA2_46_10 (assembly GCA_001817635.1). Classification (GTDB taxonomy): domain Bacteria; phylum Patescibacteriota; class Minisyncoccia; order UBA6257; family Colwellbacteraceae; genus GWA2-46-10. Next base: position 2,779 of record MHIS01000019.1, on the reverse strand, counting down.
GCATGGCTTCCTCAAACTCATCCGTGAATTCGGCCCTTTCACCTAACAACAAACCAGAAGCGAGGGCCGCGTGCTCTGCGGGCAACACCGCTTCCAATTTGCCTATCAACGCACCCTTGAACTTAATTAAAGCACCTCGCACGCTGTTTCCTCCATCTTTCCCAACCACCCCTAACCCCCCTGGAAAGGAAGCTATATTCACTCCTCCTGGAGAAACTTCTATGGAACCTTCAAAGGCAATTATATCGCCATACTCGAGAGTATTTCCGGGAGAGGTATAGAGCCACACTTTTCCTCTATATTGACTGTCTAACTTCACCGTAACTCTAGTACTTTGGATCCCCTCCTCCGGTTCTTCAACAATTGTGCCTTCAAAATGCTGACTTTCACCAAGGGGAATAATGTCTTTATGCAAAACGTCGTAGAGGTGAAGGTAGAAAAAACCAAAGAAACATATGGCTGTGAAGACCAACGCCTTTTTAGCGCTCATGGAAAAAACAACTTTGGATATCAAAAAAGCGCCCAGGAGCGCCCACCATACATTGATGCCAAATCCAGCTGCAACGGTCCCTATTATGAAAAAGAGTGCAAGATAGAACGCTTTATCGTGCAAAGGCATATCTTTTCAATCACAAAATAACTCCTCCTCCCAAAAGCTTCCCGCTTTCGTTGTAAAAAACAGCGCTTTGCCCAGGAGCTACAAAACGTACGGGTTGGTTGAATTTCAACACAAGGTTCTCTCCGAATCTATCCAGTATTGCTTCGTGAAGGTCCTGTCTGTAGCGCACCCTAGCGAAAACTTTGCTTGGTAGGTCAAGATCCTCGTTTAACCGAAAATCCCGGATGGATACCTCTGATTTTTCTAAATCCTGCGCATTTCCTTCTGCTAAAACCACGGTGTTTGTTTTGACATCCTTATCCACCACATAGTGAGGTGTATTCAAAGCCACCCCCAGCCCGTGCCTTTGACCGATAGTATAAAGATGGGCCCCTTCGTGAGTACCAATCACCGCTCCCTCAAGATTAAGAACATTTCCCTCCTTGCTCTCCAAGTATTCATTAAGAAATTCCTGCAAAGTTACTTGCCCAATAAAGCAGATCCCCTGAGAATCTTTCTTGTCTGCTATGTGGAGTTTCACTTTCTTAGCAATTTTCCTCACTTCGTCCTTTTGAATATCTCCTAGCGGAAACAGAATCTTATCAAGCCTTTCTTGTCCCAATGTCCAAAGAAAATATGATTGATCCTTATTTTTATCCTCGGCCTGGTATATGAAACTTTTATCGCCCTCCTTAACCAACCTTGCATAATGCCCGGTAGCTACAAAGTCGGCTCCCATAGACAAAGCTGTGTCCAAAAAGAGGCCAAACTTGATCTCCTTGTTGCACATCACATCTGGATTGGGGGTAAGCCCGTTACGGTAACTATCGATCATATAATCAACTACCTTTTCTTTGTATTCGGATTCCATATCGAAAACGTAGAAAGGAATCCCCAACTGATTGGCCACTAAGCGGGCATCCCGCGCCTCCTCCTCATCACAACCATTTTTGTTCCAGCATTTTAGGTGAACCCCTACTACCTCATACCCTTGTTTTTGAAGAAGATATGCAGAAACAGACGAATCTACGCCTCCTGACATTCCGACAAACACCTTTTTTGATTTAGGGCGAGTCATGACGTTATAAGATTTAGCAGATTAGCTAAACCCTTTCAACGTATTCCCCTGTTTCGGTGTTAATTCTTATTACATCCCCTATTTCTACGAACATAGGCGTAGAGACCTTTACCCCCGTTTCTATAACCACCTGTTTAGTTCCACTTTGGGCTGTATTGCCCCTAACGTTGGGCGGAGCTTCAACTACTCTATATTCGGCTTTGATAGGCACCTCTATGTTGATTATCTCCCCGTTGAACTTAATTGCCCTCACCACCATCTTGGGTTTTAA
>MHIS01000019.1:0-790 GCA_001817635.1 Candidatus Colwellbacteria bacterium GWA2_46_10 | reverse complement strand
CGAATATCTTGCCGGTCAGTAGACTTTTGACCTTAAGCTGGACGTTAGCGCTCCCCCGCCCAATGTGTTGGTGGGAAACAAGCATCACTAAGTATGGGTCTCCCTCCATAATAATGAGGGATCCCTTTCTTACATCGTTAATTCCCAGACTCATGCTCTTTATCTAAGGCTCCCTTGAGAGCATCTTGTAGTTTATCCTTATCTATCTCCGGGGCTTTCTTCTTCGGAGGTTCTTTTTTTAGAACGTCCAATCCTTCTTCCCCCCTTCTCTGGGCTTTGTCTCCGATCCCTTGGGAGGCAGCTTCATATTGAGCACCGATCTTTTTCTCAACTTCCTCTACTGGCACCCCGTACTTTTGCCTGCTGTTTTCTATGATGACATCAGCGAAAGACTCTCCCTCCAACTTGTGAGGAGGAAAAGTACTAGCTGAAAACGGCTTTGAAGAAGCCCCATTGATCATCAACTTCACATATATGTTGAAATTAGGAAGGTTAACCAGATCGTTCATCATAAATTCTGGTTCAAACTCTTTTTCCAGAGCCTCAGCGTCTTCCGCGCCCACTCTAAAAGTGATCATGGTACCCACATTCCCAAACACCGCATCTTTTACTTTGGTATTGCGCGTAATCGGATCGGTAAGCTGTTTGATATATTGGTGGGCTATCGTAAGACTCAATCCATATTTACGAGCCTCGGAGAGAATATCCGCAAAGGAATCTGTAGAGAAGTTCTGGAACTCGTCTATGTAGAGATAGAATGATTTTCTATCTTCCAGGTTTGAGATGTCAG
>MHIS01000018.1:5275-21004 GCA_001817635.1 Candidatus Colwellbacteria bacterium GWA2_46_10 | reverse complement strand
GGACTACGTCTGACCTGACCACCCGACCCCCTGAGGGTTCTCCCAAGTCTTCGGATTGAAAGAGAACCCTCAGTGTCGGTCGTTTCTATTTTTAAGTCTCCGATTCCATTAAGTAGATGTGATACTAAGACCCCAAAGAATGGGGTTTTGTCATATCTGGGAGAGTCTGAATGGCATCGTATGCCTCAAATATCCACGCTGAGAGCTGATTCCAACTTTTACGTATGACGTCCAACAAGCAGAACCCCGCTACGTAACGGGGCTCTGCTTATTTCTATTCAACCCACAACTAAAACTTCAAAAGCTTGTCCGCCCACTTGCCGATCAGCGGCAAGGGCTTCTCTTCTCCTTTGGCAGCATTCATGATCCCCAAGACCAAAAGCGCCAACAGAAAGAGGTTTATTGCGTAGAGGATGGACATGAAGAGAAAACCAACGAGGTAGAAGAGGGGCGCTATCAAGAAAAGCGTGATGAACCTCAGCGCAAAGAACGTTATCAAAAGCCCCAATCCCTGCCTCACGTGATACTTCACGAACGGATCTTTCTTCGCCTCCGTTAGGAGAGGCAAGAAGAAGATCAAATAGGCCACTATGGCCATGCCCGTATTCTTTTTGTCTGCCATACCCCAAATATACACCAGAAAAACAACGTACGCCAATCCATTGATTAACAGCCCCCGGTACAGTACTCTTTTAACATTGGCTAATAGAACAAAGCACTATATCAAAGAACTCGACCTCAAGGTCAACGGGGCTATTAAAGTGCCTCAACTCAGAGTTTTGGGAGAAAAGAGCGAGAATTTGGGCGTCTTGTCTTTGGCGGAAGCCCAAGAGAAAGCCAAAGAAGCAGGCCTTGATCTGGTTTTGATAACGGAAAGCGCCAATCCTCCAGTTGCTCGCATTATCAGCTTTGATAAATTCCGATACCAAAAGGAGAAGGAGTTAAAGAAACAGCAGCAAAGGGTCCCTGAATCAAAGAGAGTTCAGATAAGCCCCAGAGAGGGAGCGCACGACCTTTCCTTCAAGCTCAAGCGCCTTGAAGAGTTCCTCCAGGCAGGACACAAGGTGGAAGTCCAGGTTACTCTAAGAGGAAGAGAAAAAGGCATGCAGGATTTTGCCAGAACCAAGCTTAAGGAATTCTTGGCTAAGGTGGAAACTCCCCACAGGATAATCCAAGAGGTAAAGGCGGGGGGCAGGGGTCTCATCACCCAAATAGATCCGATAGGGTAGACTCAAAACTTGATTTAAACCCCGGGCTTGCTTAGAATAAGCCCTGCTTTATATCCATATATATATGGCAAGAGTCATGGCAAAGAAAAGCTATACAAAAAGAATTAAGATTACCAAGACCGGCAAGATGCTTCGCAGAAAGCAGGGTTTGGGACACAACAAAGCCAAGCGCACGGGTGGCGCTACCCGCCTTAAGCGCAACTTGAAGAGCATAAGCGGAGCTGATCACTCCAACGTTAGAGATAGATTAATAAACCATGCCTAGAGCCCGCAAAGGAACCAATACTATTAAAAAACGCCGCAAGCTCCTGCGCCAAGTTAAGGGTTACAGGTGGAACAGGAAAAGTAAGGTGCGCCGTGCCCGCCAAGCCCTGCTTAAGGCTTGGACTTATGCATACCGCGATCGCAAAACCCGTAAGCGCGACAAGCGCACCCTCTGGCAGGTGAAGATTAACGCAGCCTCTAGGGAGGGTGGTATCACGTACAGCCAGTTAATAAATGTTCTCAAGCAAAAAGGGATTAAATTAGACAGAAAGATTCTAGCTGATCTAGCAGAGAACGAACCCGAGACTTTTAAGTCCGTTTTGCAAAGCGCTGGGGTAAGGGCTTCGCAGAAGGCTTCTTCTGATGATAGTGAGGTTTCCCCCGAATAAAGTTGGAGGCTTTTCTTAGTACCGTTTGGCTTTCTCTGTAATTAGTAAAAAGTTTTCTTGCATCTCTATATAGGAACCATCCAAATCCTTCCTCTTTGTCTCCTCTGGAGATGTCGATTCCCTTCTTGGTGGTTTCCGCTAGATACAATGTAACTACTTTTTGGATCTTTTCTGCCCCCACAGTAAATTTAAATGTTTCGTGAGTTTTAAAGTTATTTTTTATCTTGACTTCTGCGGGCTTGAGTCCGGTTTCCTCTTCTAATTCTCTAAGAGCAGTTTCTGTGCTATTCTCCATGTGCTCTATTCTCCCTTTGGGAAAATTCCAATAACCACCCCTGTGGTACATTATTAAAAACTTTGGGCCGTCCTTTGTCTGCCTGTAGACTATAAACCCCGCGGATGGAACCTTTTTGTATACGCCTCTATTCAGGTTTCCTTTATTCGGGGACATCTTAGGCGCCTATTGCATTACGACTCTTGTGTTTGTGGCGAACTCTGGCTTCGTGGACCCCAGACCTATCTCCCACCGTTCGAGGCAAGATCAGCCTAGGGATTGCCAGTAACACTAAGGCGGAAGTGATAGACCCTATCCCAGCCAGAACAAACACTATTTCAAAGCCCAAGGCTTCAGCTAACTTGGCACCTACTATGGAGGCGACAGCGACGGACAAACCGATACCTCCACTATCAAGGGACCAGTCAAAAGCGACTCCTTTTTTATCCATATGACGAGTAAAAATCGCTGGCCAAGCTACGCTATATACACCAAAGGCTGCTCCGTGAAATACCTGCACGGCATACAACACTGTGTCGGTTTTAACTAAAGCTATCCCCAAGGCGGCTAAGCCGGCGCAGATCAGCGACCCAATTAAGGTGAAGTAGTCGTCTTTTTCTCCCTTTCGCTTGTCTAATATCTTGGCCACAAAAGGCTGTACCACGGCTCTGGCTACCCAATACACCGCGCTGGCTATTCCAACGGTTACCAGAGTAGCCCCTTCAATTTTCTCTAGAATGAATATGGAAAATATTGGAGAGATGAACCCCCAACCCACGAATAAAAGCAGATCTGAAAGTACCATATATTTAACCACCCTATTTATCTTATCTAGCATGTCCTGAGTTGTACTTATAGCTATTCTCCATTACCGACTCTGTAATGCCAAAGGTGTTAAATAGCCTTTGCACCCTTTCGTTCTCCATATATACCATCGCCCTCAAGAGATCTGCCGGTGAGATGGGGTGCCTTTCTCCCGCTTGAGTAGTCAGGGCCTTGATCATTAGCTCCTCCGCTTTCTTTAACCTCCATGCCTTGGTCTCCAATAGGTGCTTTTCTTCACTAAGGTGTCTTTCTACCTGCCCAGCGAACTCTTCCTTCCCTACACTCAACTTCCTCAAGACCTCTTCTCCTCCAATAGTCTCGATCAATTCCCTGGTTAAGTGCAAAAGAAAGCTGCCACCCATCAAAGTAGATCGGTCACTAGCCCTTTGAAGGAGCTCCCTTGTCTCTCCGTCCATAAAAGAGGCTAGATTCCCCCCGCTAAATGTCCTTCCTACTCCTAAAAGCTTGGTGAATAGAAGGTTGTATAGAAAAAAGGTGAGAAGCAGTATCCCTAAATAAAAAACCTGCTTCGCGTCGGAAAAAATCATGACTAACCCGGAAACTAGAGATACGATATTGACGATGCTTTTAGCAGATTTGACCCAAAGGCGGGTGCCCATGCCCAATTTGAGCAAGGGATCTTCAAAATAGAGTTCACTTTGACGGTGCATTACGTAGTTAAATATAAACCAATTTGTATAATTAGCCTATGACAGCACTCCCCGCCCTTGAGGAACTTGAAGCTCAAATGGTCCAAGATCTTTCTTTGCCTCTCAAGAGCAACCTTGTCTTTGGTGAGGGCAACCCTGAAGCGAAGGTGCTCTTTGTGGGGGAAGCTCCTGGAGCGGTTGAAGATGAACAGAAGCGCCCCTTTGTGGGGAGAGCCGGGCAGTTATTAAATAAGTTGATTGAAAATATTGGTTGGAGGCGCGAGGATGTGTATATAACCAATGTCGTAAAACGCCGTCCCCCCGAAAATCGTGATCCTCTGCCCGAAGAGATCGAAGCGTACAAACCGTATCTCGAGAGAGAAATCGCGATCGTAAATCCCAAAATCATCGTCCCCCTAGGGCGCTTCGCTATGTCCTACTTCCTCCCAGACGGGAAAATCTCCCGCGACCAGGGAGCCGTTTTCCTATCAAAAGGCATATTGATCATGCCCGCGTATCACCCCGCAGCCGCCCTGCGCAATCCCAATTTAATAGCTGATCTCAAGGATGCCTTTGCCAAACTTCCTAAGCTCATCGAGAAACACCAAGAGATTATGGAACGCAAATTGTCAGAGGCCCAAGAGAACGCTCCCAAAACACCTCACTCTCTCTTTTAGGGATTAAGCGCTCTTTTTAGGAGTTTTCCTATGAGACACACCCCTTAGGTCAAGCACCTGGGCATCCCTTTCTTGAAGCTCTACCAATCCGGAGAGTCCCTTACTGGTGCTAATAGCCTGGGCCAGTTCCCAACCCCCCGAGAACTGAGGCATGATCACATAATTGGCTCCTCTTTTGTAGAACTCCTTTGCATCTTCATCGCTGCCAGCCGTTACAATCACCTTCGCCTTTCCCCTGGCCTCAAGAATGGTCATGTTATCCCTTTTCCCGGGGACGGTGGAGATAATGAGGCGCGCCTTACGTAACCCCACTAAGTTTTGGATCTCCTCGTCCGCCACATCTCCATAAACCACAGGAATCTCTTTCTGCTGAAGATCTTTTACGATAAGGGGGTCAAAATCCAAAGCCACAAAGTCTTCTCCACTGTTACTGAGGGCCTTCAGAATACTTGAGCCTGTGCGGTGAACCCCCACCAACACAATATGATTTTCAAAATCTTTTTCTAAGGAGGTTTCTTCCACCAACTTGCGCCTAAACTCAAAGAATTTAAGGAAGGGTCTAAGGGCTTTATAGATCCCCTCGCCGTAGATAATGAAGTATGAGGAGACGAAGATGGTTAGTATCCCCACGAAGGTGATAAGGGCGGTGTCGGTCGTACTGATATGCCCCAAACGTAAACCCAAAGCCGCAATGATCAAACTAAACTCCGATATCTGGGCAACCGTTAAGCTAGCGAGGAATGAGGTACGCGCCCTGTATCCCAAAATTCCCATAAGGAGCATCACGATCAGCGGGTTTCCGATCAACACAAAAAGAGACAGGATGAGGGCGGGAACAATGGCGGTAACGGCTCCAGCCATCAACATCTTGGTTCCCAAACCAACGAAGAAGAGGATTAGGAAAAAATCCCTGATCGGCCGCATGCGCGCTCCTATTTGAAAGTGTTCCGATGAGTTGGCCAAGGCCACACCGGCAAGAAATCCTCCTACCTCTATGGAAAGGCCGGCCATCTCGGTCAGGGCTGCTATTCCTAAAACCCAAGCGATGCTGAAAAGGTATAACATTTCCTGAGAACGCCCCACTCTATTTAAAAGCCTCGGCAAGAAGCGCGAACCTATAAAGGTAGCTGCTACTATGACAACCCCCTTGCCAATGGTCAGAGCGAAATCGATAGGGGAGGTTCCATCTCCCTGCAATCCGGCGAGTACGATCAAGACCAAAATGGCCACAAAGTCTTGGAGCAACAGAAAACCAACTACTACCCTTCCATAGAGACTAGTGAGCTCCCTCTTCTCGGAAAGAAGTTTTATCACAATGATCGTAGAGGAGAAGGTGAGTGCTATAGATATGTAAATAGCCGGTATTGTAGCAAACCCCAAGGCCTTAATAAGGAAATACCCAATGCCAAAAGTAAAAATAATTTGCCCCAGTCCCGTAACTAGAGCTGGCAAGCCCACATTTTTCAAACCCTTAAAATCAAGCTCTAGTCCTACTAGAAAAAGCAATAACGCCACTCCTATTGGAGCCAGCCCTTCGATAAACGCCACTCCTCCCATTTCCGGGTTAAACAAAAACCCGACGGCCAACCCAGCAAAAATGAATCCGATAATTGGCGGTTGACGCAATAGATAGGCCACAAACCCAAATACTGCGGCCAAAACCAAAGCAATGGTAATTTCTGTAAACAAAGGCATTTAATCCCTATACTTCGTAGACTTCGTCTCCTGCCCGTACCTTATCTTTTACTTTTACCCCCACTTCTTTTCCCTTCTTTACCTCCTCAATCGCCTTGTGGTCAAGCTGCATAGAATCGAGTGCTTGTTCGAAGTCGGTGGTGGCACCTTTGAACTGAACCTTTTCTCCGGCTTTTACTGTTCGATTAAACTTCACCACGGCCACATTGAGGTCCCCGTAATAGTGCGTCACCTCTCCAATTGATTTACGTTTTTCCATGTCCTAGTAAATGTGATTCGACCTTTAATCAGTATTCTCTCTTTTAAGCGTACCATCGGTTATCTTATCCCTCTTAATAATCTCTATAAGCTTTTCCACTAAAACCTTCGGGTCGCTCTCGAACACAATCTTACCCTTCATCTCTTCGGCCCTGTACGACTTATCAATAATAGCCCTAATGAGCTCGTCTGTATCCCATGAACCTTCCAGAATGCCCAAGGGCTTTTGATCCTCAAAGGCAATGGTAAATTCGTTGATTGTGCCCACTCTCCCGCAACCGTTGATAACGGCATCCGCCGCTCTGGTTAAAATCAGATTGCGTCCCGAGTAACCAAAGCCGGTGTAGACAATAAGGTCTTTGTAATCCAGGGGCAGGCCATAACTTTCAACGTGTTCCCTCTCGGTACGTGCTGGGGAGAAGCCCACTACTATTCCTCCCGCTTCCTTAGCACCCTTAGCCGCGAAGTATGGGAATCCGGTAGTGGCTCCTTCTACGAGGATACAGTTATGGCGAGCTATTTCTTTACCTAGGTTATAGGCAATGTCAAAAGCCTTTTCTCCGCAGTGCCCAGTATCGGCAGCGCCGGATACGCATATCTTAAACCTAGGAGCGTCTCCTAATGTCATATAGCAAGTATAATCTACAACCCAATACTATCGCCAATATGGGGAATAGATGCATCAACCGCCAGCTTGTCCCTTATCGCCGTTTGCAGAATATCCATCTGATCTTCCTCTCCTTGAACTATGAAAACATTTTTCAGAGTGTCCCTCATGGGCCGCAGCCAGTTTAGCAGTTCACTCTGATCGGCGTGGGAACTGTAGCCTCCGATAGCTTGTATTTGTGCCCTAACTGGTACATCTTCTCCTACAATCTTCACACTCTTGGCCCCATCCAGGATAGCCCTCCCTAGAGATCCTTTGGCCTGGTAGCCGATAATGAGGAGGGTGTTTTTCTCGTCCTTGAGGTAGTGGGCTTCGTGGCGGACAATCCTTCCCCCGTTCGACATGCCACTTCCAGCGATAATTATCTTGGGGCCACTCCTTTCTACGATTTTCTTAGAGTCCTCTGTCTTTAGAACAAACTCTAATCCGGGGAATCGGAATATCGAATCTCCCGCCTTAAATAGATCCATGGATTCCCTATTTATATATTCTGCATTGTTAGCATACTTGTTGTATATGCTCGTTAGCTTGATGGCTAAGGGGCTATCTAGAAAAATGGGAATGTGCGGAATGCGGCCTGCTTCCACTAGGTTATTTAACTCGTAAAGAAGTTCTTGGGTGCGCTCCATAGCAAAAGCCGGAATCATTAATGTCCCTCCTCTTTTCACCGTCTCCTCAATTACGTCCTCTAATATCTGTTTGCGCTCCGCCTTGTCTTCATGCAGACGACCTCCATAAGCGGACTCAATTAGGGCATAGTCCATTCCCTGCAATTTTTCCGGGCTCTTTACCAACGGCGCCGGAGAATTTCCTATATCCCCGGAGAATATAATTCTCTTGCCTTCGGTCTCTACTAGAATAGAAGCTGATCCCAAGATATGCCCCGCATCAAAGAAAGTGATTTTTAGATCTCTTAGGAGAATTTCTTTGTGATACCCGTTGGTTTTCCACAGACCCAAAAATTCATCAATATCTTTGTCGTCATAAAGAATATCTCTACCAGCGGCTTTGGCTTCTCGCGAGAGAAGATCTTGAGAATCTCTCAAGAGTTCTTCTGCAAACTCTTTGGTGGGTTCTGTTGAGAAAACATCTCCCCTGAAGCCCATCTTATAGAGCCGAGGAGCCCTCCCCACGTGATCTATGTGGGCGTGGGTTATAAAAAGAGCGTTTATCGTGGATGGGTCGTAAGGAAAAGGATTGTAGTTTTCCGCCTCACAGACCCTGCTACCTTGATTCAAACCACAGTCAATTAAAACTTTGCTCTCCGCTGTCTCTAGAAGATAGTTGGCCCCCGTAACGGTTCTGGCGCCCCCGGCAAAAGTAAGTTTCATCTGCCAAGCAATTCTTTAACCACTCCCGCATCCGACCAGGGAATGCGTTTTCCTTTAGCTACTCTGATGTAGGGCTCACTGCCTTTGCCCGTTATAACGACCACATCTCCCGCCTTGGCCAAATCCAAAGCAACCTTGATGGCTTGGCGCCTGTCTAAAATCTTTTTTACTTTGTCCTTGTTTTTGATGCCCATCTCAATTTCCTCCAAGATCTGTGCTGGATCTTCATCTACCGGATCTTCATCAGTTAAAATTATATCCTTACAATATTTCTCCGCGATCTCGCCCATCTTGGGGCGCTTCCACCTATCCCTCCCTCCCAATGGACCAAGAGCGCCCATAGAACCAAAAACGCCTATGAGGTGTCCGTTGAACATTCCCTTAACACTCGCGTATACCGCCTCCAGGGAATTGGGTGTGTGGGCATAGTCGACAATTACCCCAAAAGGCTTCTCTTGTAGAACCTCCATCCTCCCGGGAACGCCGGCAAATTCTTTAAATGCCTTCTCAATATCTTTCTCACTCACTCCTAAGAAACGTAATATTGCCTCGGCGATGCCTGCGTTTTGCAGATTGAACGCTCCGCGCATCTTAAGTTCCTTTTCCGTCTTTGTGGTCAAAACCACACTTTCTTTTTTTACCGTGTTGATAAAGTAGTTTGCGTTCTCGTCGTCCTGGTTCACAAAAAACCGTACGTCTTTCTTAGATGAATATTTCTCCGTGTCTTTGAAGAATTTTAGTTTGGCGTTTCGGTAGCTTTCAAAACTGCCGTGGGATTCAATGTGTTCCGGGTGCAAATTCACAAACGCGGCTACGTCAAAATCAATAAACCGATGTCTGTATTGCACTACTCCCTCCGAAACCACCTCCAACAGTGCATACTCACACCCGGTCCGCACCCCCTCCGCCATGAGCTTTTGCAAAAAACCTCTCCCGGGCATGGTGTTGCCAGTACTATTGGATCGGCTATTCTCTCCCACCTTGAATCTCACAGATGAGGCCAGAACTGTTTTCTTGCCAGCGGCCTCTAGACCTGCGTTGATAAGCTCGAGGGTGGTAGATTTTCCCTTAGTGCCCGTCACGCCAACCACTTTCAATTTCTTCGAGGGAAACCCGTAACGCAATGCCCCTAAGAATGCCAATGTAATGTGATACAAGCTCAATACCCCCAAGGGTTTGAGGATTTTACTAAGAGCGTATTTGAGGGTCCTGATCATTAATCCTTGATGAGTTTGAGCGCCTCCTTGAGACGATCGCGTACATCCGTCAGCTTGGGATTGATTTCTCTAAGTACCGCCTCTGCTTTCCTTCTTGGATACCCAAGGCTAAGAAGAGCCTCAAATACATCTTGATCTGATTCGGCGAGGCGCATTGCTTCCTTTCCGCCCGAGGGCCTCACTTTGTCCTTCAGTTCTAAAATAATGCGCTCGGCGGTTTTCCTTCCCACTCCGGATGAGCGCTGTAAAAGTTCCGGTTCTCCTTTGGCGATGGCTGCGGTGATTTGATCCACCGATCCTACGGCCAATATGGCCATGGCTGATTTGGGGCCAACTCCAGAGACTAATATGAGAGCCTCAAAAAGCTGAAGGCCTTCTTCCACAAAAAACCCAAAAAGATCCATACCCCCCTCGCGCATATGGAGGTATGTGAAGACATCCATATCCTGGCCTACCTTGGGGAGCTTCTCCTCATTGAGAGGGATGTATACCTTGTACGCTACCCCTCCCACGTCAATGACGACATAGTTGAGGCCAAGCGCCTTTATCTTGCCCGATAAGCCGTGAATCATATACCTTCAATTATATAGCCCCTATTGCCTTTCTCAATTGACGGTGAGTACAATAAAGGGCAATGGCTATTCCCAAAGACAAGCTAGCCGAGCTCAAAGAAACCCTCTTGCAGGAGAAGGAGCGTATTCAAAAGAACATAAAGGTTCTCTCTAAGAATATGGATTTTGGCGATTCTCCGGGGATGAACAACGAAGAGGCGGATGAAAGCGAGGAAACAGCCAACGAGCTCGCCACCATCGAAACTCTCAAAGACAGGGTGGACAATATAGATAGCGCCCTAGAGAAGATGGCAGCTGGAACCTACGGAGTTTGTGATAATTGCAAAGGGGATATTGAACTTGAACTCCTGGAGGCTAATCCGGAAAGCGCAGTCTGTAAAAAGTGTAAGGATTAAAAGTCCTTAAATACGCAATAGCATCAAATCTCCAAAATCTGTGTAGAGAGCGCAATAGAGCAGAAAAAGTTCTGCGAACAATAGACGCCTATAAATAAGGGGTGAGTGCATTTCTATTTTACAAATGGATTGGGAGCGCCTAACACCCCAAAGTGTACGTGGCACCCGGTACTGCCGTTGGTAAGTCCGGTGTTTCCTATATTAGCAATATGTTCACCCTGTTCCACCGCATCCCCTACCTCAACTACATTCTCAGAATTGTGGGCGTAGAGCGTGCGCGTGCCATTGGGGTGGCTTAACACAACATACCCTCCGTATCCGCTGTTGTAGTTTTCGGGGTTGCCAACTTTTACAACAACTCCCGCAGCTGCGGCATAGATCTCTGATCCGCAAGCCTTTGAGATATCAACCGCCGGCATGTATTTTGAATCGTGCAAAGCGCCCCAGTTCAATCCTCCATCCACCGGACGAATGAAATATGCATCTTCCACCGGTTCGCTGCGCTCCGCACTACCAGCGAGAGTCAAACCGCTCTTTGAAACCGGCAAAATAGCGAGCTCTTCTCCGGGGCGGATCAAACTGCTCCCCTTATCATTCGCCTCAAGAATATCACTAACCGATATTCCGAAGGTTTTAGCGATACTCGATAGGGTATCTCCCTCCTCAACGGTATACGTGAGGACGTCTTCTTCTCTAACTCCGTCTCCCAGAGAGTTATCTACCCCATCCAAAGAGCTTTTTTCAACCAGCACGAAGCCCGCAAAGTCGGCATAGGCCCCTTCGTGGTCAATTTCCTCTACCGGCCCGGCGTTGCTTAGAAAAGCACCTGCTTCCGAGTTCATCAGGAGGTCTTCCTCTATCAATTTAGGGTCTGAAGCGGAGGCTGGATTAGCCAGTCTAAAAAAGGCCACATCGGCCCCTAAAACTCCCAAAATAAGGGTTACCGGCAAGATTACACCTCGCAACCAGGCTGGTAGGTTTTGTGATATGCTACTAATACAATAAATACTAGACCCCCTCTCCAATAAATCAAGCAAAAGACCATGAATTTGAGTGATAGTCAAAAAGAGGCTGTGCACTATGGCTTAGGGCCTCTTTTGGTGACCGCCGGTGCCGGATCCGGGAAAACCCGCACCCTCACTGAGCGCGTTATCCACCTTATAAACTCTGATATTGAACCGGAGCGGATTGTGGCCATTACCTTCACCAACAAAGCGGCGGATGAGATGCGCAGCCGCATTGTTAAGGGAGTAGGGCACGCCAACAAGAAAAAACTGCCATATATCGGAACTTTCCACGCTTTTTGCGCTCGCATTTTGCGCAAAGAGGCCAAAAATCTGGGTCGCGATCACAACTTTGGGATCTTCGACAACGACGACTCCTTAAGGGTGATCAAAAAGTCCATTAACTCCCTTGGGTTGGCAGAAAACAAAAAAGTCTCTCCTGCCCTTTTGCTCAAAGGCATATCCAACGCCAAGATGGAACTTTTGACTTCCGACTCTCTGGAGTCCCCCCTTAAAGAAGTTTTTGAAGATTACGAAACCCGTCTTCAAGAGCAAAATGCTTTTGATTTTGATGATCTAATCACTAAGGTTGTGGAACTCCTATCCGACAATCCGGCGAAGTTAAAAAAATATCAGGATCAGTTTGATTACATTCTTGTAGATGAATACCAAGACATCAACCGCGCCCAATATGTGTTTATAAAACTGCTTTCCCAAAAACACGGGAATATAAATGTGGTGGGAGACGATCAACAATCCATTTATGCTTTTCGGGGAGCTAACATCAAAACCTTCTTGGATTTTGAAAGAGATTGGCCCGGAGCAAAGATCGTTCATTTGGGAGAAAACTACCGCTCTACCGGGAATATCGTAGGGGCGGCTGCGAAAGTTATTGAAAACAACCGCCTTCAAATCAGAAAAAAACTCTGGACCCAGAACCCGGGAGGGGCGCCCGTCTCTGTCTTGGGAACATATTCTGCCGAAGAGGAAGCTGACCTTATCGCATCGGAAATAACGGAACGGGGATTCAGGCCCTCTGCCATTTTGTATCGTACCAATGCTCAATCCCGTGCCATTGAACAATCCCTTAACTTCCATTCCATTCCCTACGAAATGTACGGCGGAGTGAAATTCTACGATCGAAAAGAGATAAAAGATATCCTGGCTCCCTTGAGATATGCCCTCAATCCTAAGGACCAAGTTAGTAGAGAGAGGATAGAAAAGGCTTTTCTCAAGAAGATTAGTGAAAAGTTGATTACAGAGCTCCCTAAAATGGCTCAAACACTAGGGCTTATGGAGTTAATCGGCTACATTCTAAAAACCACCGACTATTTTGAGTACCTTATTAAAAAGTTTGATAACGCCTTGGAGCGCACAGAAAACGTACGCGAGTTAATTAGCTTTGCCTCGGAATTCAATTCCTTAGGTGACTTTATGGAGCGCGTCGCACTCCTCAACGCCAACGATAGCATCAACCGACTTGGCGAGAAGGATGCTCCCGTAAAGTTGATGACCATTCACCTTGCCAAAGGGCTTGAGTTTGATGATGTATATATTGCCGGAGTAGACGATGGAGTACTTCCTCACCATCGTTCGTTCTTCAACGAAGAGGACATTGAAGAAGAAAGGAGGCTTATGTACGTTGCGATGACGCGAGCCAAAGAAAATCTGACTTTGAGTTTTCATTCAATAGCCTCCCGTTTTCTGTATGAGATGCCTCCAGAGTTAATTAAGTTCAAAAAGGCCGGGCAATTTGAGGAGGAGACTATTTATTTAGATTAAAGAAACAATAAATTTATATGTTCGCTAAAAAGTTCCTGGGGCAAAGTTTTCTTAAAGACCATAAGGTCCTTGAGCGCATTGCAGAGGTTGTGGATATAAAGAAAGATGACACGGTGGTTGAAATAGGTCCCGGGCACGGAGAACTTACCAGAAGAATATTAAAGTACTCTCCAAAGAGACTTGTTGCCATAGAAAAAGACGGCGAATTGATTGATGCCTTTTTGGGAGAATTAATCAACGAATATCCGAACCTACAGATCATCCAATCGGACGCCCTCAAGGAGATTCCGAAGATAGATTATCCATACAAGTTAGTGGGGAACATTCCATACTACATAACCGGACATCTACTACGCATTCTTCAGGAGGCTTCCCAAAAGCCATCTCTAATAGTTCTAACTCTCCAAAAGGAGGTGGCTAACAGGCTTTGCGCGAAACCCCCAGAGACGAATCTCCTAGCCGCCACCGGACAGTTCTGGGCCAAACCGGAAATCGTTAGATATATATCTAAAAAGTCTTTCAAGCCCTCCCCCAAGGTGGATTCCGCGGTTGTAAAAATTATTCCATTTAATCCTCAACCACCCGAAGAAGAGAGTTTGGCTTATTACACCCTGGTGAAGTCTTTGTTTAAACAGCCCCGTAAGACTATTTTGAATAATCTGAAGAGTCTAGGGGCCACTAAGGATACCCTCTTGGATGCTGGAATAGATCCCTCTGCTCGGCCTCAGAATCTGGAGGTGAAGGATATTGTAAAACTTTCAACACTATTCACACATAAGTAGCCTCAAGGGGGCTATAATTAAGGCAGGTGAATAAATTTTTAAAGAAGAGGTTGTTTAGGGGCTTGGTTGTGCTGCTTCCTGTCCTGTTTTTGGGTATTCCCAAGGCTCATGCGGGAATACCCATTATTAGTAATGTTCTGGGAGCTATTGGAGGGGTTTTGGGGAACGTTGCTGCGGGGATAATTGAGGCATTCGCCAGTCTCTTAAAGTTAGTTGTCCAACTCCTGGGTATGCTCTTTTTCTACGTAGCAAACACTGCTGTCCAGTTTGCTATGGAGATGAACTTTATTCTCCCAGATAGCCAGATCATAAAGGATGGGTTTTCCATTGTTCTCACCGTAGCTAACACTGCTTTGGTTGCTGGGATATTGGTAATTGCCTTTGCGGTTATGACTAGGGCAGATTGGTTATCTGAGGCTCGCACTGCTTTACCCAAATTCATTACCGCGGCTCTTCTTATTAACTTCAGTTTATTTATTGGACTTAACTTAATAATCATCCCAGTAAATTCCCTAACTAGGAATATATACAACGCTACTGGGTTTACGCAAAATAGTTTCAATGGGCCATTTAACGTACATTTGAACCTGGGGCCCATTTTACAAACCCAACTCGCCATATCAAGCGCCCCCGAACCAACGGGTAAACTTATTGAAAAATATTTCCAACTCAAAGAACAATTGCAATCTGATGTTTACGACTTACTTCTTATCACCGAGAGCGAGCATTTCCGCGATTCATTAAACGCAAGTGCGCTTGGTTGGAACGTTCAATTAAGTGGACTTAATATAGTAACAAAATCTCAAAGAGAGGGCGTTGCTGGCGCCGTCGCATCTATATTTTACGAGAATATACAAATCTCACAGACTTTGTCGGGCGTGGGAAGCTCTCTTACTGGCGGCGATGCGGTAGCAAGTATACCAACTTGGGAGAATTTGCAGAAAGCCGTGAGAATAGCTCTCCGCGCCGGTGGTGCTCCATACTTAGTTAACGATGTGTACAAGACAGGCTTAGTTAACGATGTGTACAAGACAGGTTACGGTCCGGAAAATCTAGTAGATTCTGTTATGGACCGTATAAAAAGTACTTATCTTAATTCTTCGTTCAGTTGTGATCTAGAAAGCGGATTGGGGTGTGAGAGCTTAGAGAACACCATAGAAAGTGCTTTTCGGGAGCTGTCGAGCCCTGAGAGAATTATCATTGCCTTAGTCGAAGTCCTTTTTGAGGGACTATTCGTTTTCTTGGGAAGCTTCTCTCTCCTTGGATTAGCATCAATGCTCTTCATACGATACATTGCTCTCAGCTTGCTCCTAATACTTTTCCCGCTTACCTGGATTGGTTGGATATTCCCCAAGATCGCCGCGGCCGGTGGAGGAAAAAACATCTGGAATGCCTGGTGGAACCAATTTATCCGCTGGAATATATTTGGACCTTTTGTGACGTTCTTCTTTTTCCTGGCTGTGCGCGGATCTTTGATTTTGGACAAAATAACCCCCACAACAGCGGGGCTCTATGGTGGCACGAGTAGCATCGCCGTGTTGGCCGCCTCCGTTGGTAACCTCATGACAGTCCTTGGCCTCCTTATTGGTGGAATGTATGTGGCCAACAAAATGGGTATCGCCGGATCCAAACTTTTCTACGGCAGCATGATGAAAATGCGCAACTGGGCGGGGAAGCAAATTAAGAAGGCTGCTAAGGGTACTCTTGTCAATAAATAC
>MHIS01000018.1:157-5228 GCA_001817635.1 Candidatus Colwellbacteria bacterium GWA2_46_10 | reverse complement strand
GGATCTTTTGAAAGAACAGGAAAAACGAAGGCTTTTTATGCACAAGGATGCGAAGGGGGAGTGGAAGGATAATGCTCCATACCTTAACTCCCAGATACTGGAGGGTCTTATGCAAAATCCGGAAAGGGTTAGCGAAGGCGCTCTGGCTGCTGCTTATGAGCTATTAGGAGAAGGCAAGATACTACCATTCGAGACTCCTACCCAACAACTACTAGCTCGTGCCCAAAATATCAATGGTTTTGTGGATCGCCATGGGCTACGAAAAGCGCAGAATAACTTGCGTAAGCTTGGGTACAGCGGACGAGCGGAGACTGCGACTCAAGCTGGCGGCGATCGATATGCAGTTCTAGCTGGATTAATTGAAGATGTCGGCGAAAGACCCGTCATACGATTCGACCCCGATACCTATCATCTAGGCGCTGGCCACTCTGGTGGCGCCATAGATGACGCTCAACAAAGGATAAAGATAGATGCAAAGAATGATCTCTTGACAGTCCATCGCTCTGACCAACTTCCCCAAAACTTTGCTGCTGTGGGTGGAGAACAAAAGTCGGATTTGCTTGCGGCAAGTTCTGCGGTTCTGGAAGAGTTTGATGGACTTGTTGGCGCAGCCCTAGGTCCGGGGTTTGGAGGATTAACCACCCAAGAACAATTGGGGCACATTGACGCCCTAAATGGCGCTGACTTAACCCAAATTTGGAACGGTGCTAACCCCAATGGATCAGCGTTACACCGGGCTATCAGAGCTATAAATGTGGCCACACCCGAAGGCCAAATGCAGCTGAGACGCTCGTTGCGCAGTATCCTTAGCAATAACGCTAATCTTGTCGGGCAAGCTTCTATGTTGGGCGCTTACATTGGGGGTGTACCCCCCACTACCCCCTAGACATTAACTAACGCATATGAAGATTTTATCAACAAAAGAATTCGCGGACATATACGATAACCTGCCAGAAGGGTTAAAGACCGCTATTAACTCTGATGTTCTCAACTCTGCTCTTAATGATATCCTAAAAAACAACCACCTTGCTGATTCTAAGGCCATAGAGTTTCGCCGCATTACTGCAGCTATTATTTTGGGAGTTGTCCACCCAGAAGATCTCGAAAGGGAGGTTATTAGTAAGGTGCACATGGATCCGCGTGCTACCAAGGGCATAGCCGATGAGATTAGGTTAAAGGTGCTGTCTAGGGTGGCCGGCGAGTTAAATAAAACTCACGGGTTCCATCTCCCTGTTGCTCAAGGTGTCTACCCTAACGCGCCCCAACAGCCATTGATAGCCCACGCCCTAACTCCCGCCGATCAACCAACTGTTACCTCCCGCCAGGAGTCCTCGGTACCAATCAACCCAAAGCAGAGCGAAGGCGGTGTCAATCCCCTAGTTATTCATAAATACCAGGGTTCTGACCAGCCGGTAACTTCACGCGAAGATAAGTATGAGGGGGGCTTAGCCAGACCAACTTTTTACTCCCCAGATAGCCACTCTGATTTTTCACCAACTCCATATGCCCACATAGAAATGGGAGATGAGAGAACTTCTAGCGAGCCTTCCACGGTCCGCATGGGAAAAGAACAAGCAAAGATAGTCCACTATAGCGCTCCCGAAGCACCAGCCAATCCATTCTCTGGGATTCAAAACATGCCCCAAACCAAACCTGCCGTTGAGAAAAAAGATGTCCCCCAAAGTAATGTCGTAAATCTCAAGGATCTTCCTCAATAATGCAGTTCCAGGTCCCTCAGTTTATAGACACAGAAGATAAGATTGTGGGACCGTTGAGCCTTAGGCAGTTTGCGTACGTTGGAACTGCCGCAGCCATATCCGGGGCTCTTCTTTTTGTCATGCAACCATGGCTGTGGGCGATAATCTCTGTTCCCCTCCTGGGAGCGGGAGGCATGTTGGCCTTTGGAAGAGTAAACGGGCGCCCCATCTCCGTATATATCCGCTCCCTTTTCCAAAGTATCTGGGCTCCTAGCGTGTACGTTTTTCGTTCAGGGGCGGAAATCTCAATTCCCACTAAACCGACAAAGATTCCCCCTTCCCCCAAGCTTGGGAAGTTTACTAAACCCGACCTAGCGGGAATAAAGAACCTTTGGATGCAAATGAACACGTCCAAGACGGCTATCCCCAAAAGAGAGCTTGCTCTTCCCATCCAAAGCCAGAGCTTTTCTCAATTCAAGGAAAAGTTTGAGGCGGTAAGGCAAATTACCGGAGAAAAAGAGATAGCTAAAAGAGTCGATTATAGATAAGGTATAATCTACTAACCAATGGCAAATGCCCAAAGAGCAAGTACGCAGGATCTAATCCCCATTAAAAGCATCAAAAATGGCGTAGTTCAGCTGAAGGACGGATCTTTACGTAAAGTAATTCTGGTGGACGGAACCAACTTTGATCTCAAATCCGAGGATGAACAGCGGGTCATAGTGGGAGCTTACCAAAGCATGTTGAATTCTTTGGACTTTTCTCTACAAACCCAAATCCATTCACGCAAATTGAATATCGATGGATACCTAGAAAACCTAGGTGCGCGAATAAAGGAGGAGGACAATCCGCTCATTAAAACTCAAATTGAGGAGTATATAGCATTTGTTAAGTCCTTTGTGGGAGAAAATGCCATCATGGCCAAGAGTTTTTTTGTGGTTGTTCCGTATGATCCATCGGCCATGCCCACAAATGTGTCAGAAACCACTTCTTTATTCAGCAATTTATTTAATAGAAAAAAGCGGGTAAAACAAAACGCCGCCGCGCCAGAAGAGGCGGTAAACCCCGTCTACGTGGAACAACTAGCACAGAGGGTAAGCCAGATACTAACGGCGCTTAACCGCATAGGACTAAGAGCAGTCTCCCTGGAAGATCCAGAGTTAGCGGAGCTGTATTTCAACGCCTACAACCCCATGACCGTCGAGGATAGAGGAAGAGAAATTGGCCGCAAGGCAGAAAAGGGTACTGACGCCGTTGGGGAATTGGTGGCCCCACCATCTTTGGAGATAAAGCCTGGATATCTAAAAGTTGGTGAAAAGCTCGCTAAGACTCTTTTTGTGTCCAACTATCCTCGCTTTTTGAACACGGGGTGGCTCTCTCCCATTATTAACCTCCCCGAGACTACTGATATCTCTATATACGTACACCCCACCGATACTGGTACCGTTTTGCGCAATCTTCGCAAAAAGGTAGCTCAAATTGAGTCTCAAATAATGGACAATACCCAAAAAGGATTGGTACGCGATCCTTCTCTGGAAACCGCCCTTGCGGATGCCGAAGCCCTGCGAGACTCCCTGCTTCAATCCCAAGAGAAGTTTTTCGATACTTCCATATACGTAACTATCTACGCGGATACCGAAAAAGACCTATCTAGGCTTGAGGCCGACATTACTAACACTCTGGATACCAAACTTATCACCGTACGCCCAGCCCAGTTTGAACACCTGAAGGGTTTTGAATCGACTCTTCCTCTGTGCAAAGACTCATTGGGAATACACACCGCTCTCAATTCAAGTCCCGTATCGTCCTTCTTCCCATTTGTTTCTTCGAACTTGAGCTCAGACGAGGGTGTTATACACGGAGTGAATCGCCATAACAACTCCCTAGTTATCTTTGACCGCTTCTCACTGGAGAATGCCAATATGACTATCTTTGCTAAAGCGGGAGCAGGAAAATCATACGCCGCAAAGTTGGATATTCTGCGCAGCCTCATGCTTGGCACCGAAGTAATCGTTATAGATCCGGAGGATGAATATATTCGTCTCGCCGAGGAGGTTGGAGGAAGCGTTTTCAAGATTTCTCTCGATTCCGATAGCCACATTAACCCATTTGAAATCCCTATTATCCCCGAAGGGGAAACTCCAAGTGAAGTTTTGAAAAGCCACATTGTTAACTTAACAGGCTTAGTAAAGCTTATGCTCGGGAAGATTTTGCCGGAAGAAGAATCCTTGCTTGACCAAGCTATCACCCAAACCTATGCCGCAAGGGACATAACGCCGGAGCAAAGTTTTGAAGGAAAAACTCCTCCTCTTTTGGAAGATCTAGAGTCCGTCTTGAGAAGCACCGAAGGGGGCAAGGGCATGGCGGAGCGTCTCTACCGCTTCACAAAAGGAAGTTACGCTGGTTTCACCAATGAGCCTACAAATGTTGATATCAACAATCGAATCATTGTTTTCTCCATTAGGGATCTCGAGGAGGAACTCCGTCCCATTGCCATGTACATCATCTTAAACTTTATCTGGAGCTTAATTAGGGCGGAGCTCAAAAAACGCATGATGGTTATAGATGAGACGTGGCTCTTGATGAAAAACGAAGATAGCGCCTCTTTCCTCTTTGGCCTAGCCAAGCGCGCCCGCAAATACTACCTTGGCATCACCACCATTACCCAGGACGTTGAAGATTTCCTAAGCTCCCCCTACGGAAGGCCTATAATCACCAACTCTTCGTTGCAGCTTCTTTTAAAACAAGCCCCGGCTGCTATAGATATGGTGGGTAAGGCATTTAACCTAACGGATGTTGAAAAAAACTACCTCCTTGAAACAGATATCGGTCAGGGGCTCTTTATCGCCGGACTCAAAAGGGTAGCTATCCAGATAGTGCCCTCTTTCTTCGAAAATAAATTAATAACCACCGACCCTGAAGAGCTTCTCCGACAATCGGAAGAGAGTAGTTAGTTTTATGAACGACGATAAGCCCTTTTCCATGGTCGAAATCCTTTTGGGATTTATGATCATAGGCTCTTTGGATACTGCTGAATTCCTACTGGACCCAACCGGCTTGGGACTTCTCCTAATGCCTGCGGAAATAGGAGTGGGGCTTTTCACCGCCTTCTGGTTTATGTACAAAGGTGGCTCTCGCATGGAAACACGCTTAATGATCTGGCTCTTGGGAAGCATAGTGGAGTTCGCCCCAATAATAGATATGCTTCCTCTGCGAACTACTGTTTTCCTTATCTCAGTTCACCTAGCGAATAAAGACGCCGAAAGGGATGCAGCGGGGCAAAAGCAGCAAGGAGGGGGTGACGTAAATGAAGAAGAGCCTGAAGAGGAAGAGGAGGAAGAACCGGAAGAGGAATACGCCGAGGACGAGGGTTA
>MHIS01000018.1:0-147 GCA_001817635.1 Candidatus Colwellbacteria bacterium GWA2_46_10 | reverse complement strand
GAGGAAGAAGAGCTCCCAGAAGCTGCTTAGTATTTTGTGGGTTTTATAACCACGTGCCTGTCCCTGCTTTCCCCATCACTTTGCGTCTCAACATCCGGGCGCATAGAGAGTTCTGTGTGAATAATCCTGCGCTCGTACGCATTCATT
>MHIS01000017.1:8702-19158 GCA_001817635.1 Candidatus Colwellbacteria bacterium GWA2_46_10 | reverse complement strand
GAGATTGCCCGAGATGAATCGGCCGGCGTTCCTACCGATCGTTTCGTTGCATACCTTGGCGAAGATGTTTCTCAGAAGGGCATCGGGAAGCGTCGAGGGCTTCATAGTTGAAGCGCCGTCTGCTGGGGGGCATAACGCTCCACCTCGGGTACGAGGGGAAGACCCCAGAGCTGAGCCGATCTATGGGCCCAAGGATGAAGTGGACTTCGGCGAGATGGTTGATCTTGGGTTGCCGTTCTGGATTGGAGGGTCGTTTGCGTCTCCCGAAGGGCTTAAGAGGGCGCAGACGCTCGGCGCAACTGGCATTCAAGCCGGATCGATCTTCGCTCTGTGTGAGGAGTCTGGAATGGACGACTCGATCAAGCGAGAGGTGCGAAGGCTGGGATTCCGCGGTGAGTTACGTGTACACACGAATCCAATTGCCTCGCCGACAGGATTTCCATTCAAGGTGGTGAACCTAGGGGGAACATTGTCAGACGAGGGTGTCTATGAAAGTCGCAGACGGACCTGCGACGTGAGCGGACTCGTGACTCCACATGTGCGCCATGACGGTGAAATTGAATACCGCTGTCCTGCGGAGCCGGTGAAGCACTATGGACGCAAGGGTGGCGTAGTCGAGGACACACAGGAGGTTCGCTGTCTGTGTAACGGCTTGCTCACCACTGCGGCGCTTGGTAATCCAGGAGAACCTGCAATCGTTACCCTCGGCGACGATGTCAGCTTCCTGCGGAGGTTGATGACCAAAGAGAACGATTCATACAGCGCTTCTGACGCGCTGACGTACCTTCTAGGTGTTGGGCACGCGTAGCTACTTACGCTCGCCTGAACCTATACAACTAAGGCCCCTGCCTGCGAATACGAGCCATAACTCAGTTCGCTGGGTCGGGACTCGTTTCGTTCATGAGGTCGCAAATATCAATATTTTCCCCAAATCCCCCTTTTATACCCACCCAATCCAGAGTTCTAAACGTGTCCAATAGAGGGAGCCAACAAGGGAATAATTACCTTGTGGTAAGATTTTCAGCATGAGGGTATTCGATAAGCGATATCTTGACCAGCTTGCAACTGTTTACGATAAGAAGACCGTTGAGGGTCTAAACAGCAAACTAGCAGAGAAGGATCACATCCTTCTCAACCATAGTGGTGTTGTCCTGCCTGGTAAGGATACTAGTCGATTTCAGAAGGATGGGTTCAAGGAAAGCGATTTACTTTACTGCCTACACGATCTAGAAAAAGATTTGGTAGTCTTCGCCACAAAACACATAGGCAAAATCTTGAGCGGTGGATATATATTAGATGCAGGTTGTGGAGCGGGAGGGTCAGCAATTTTAATCAATAAAGAATCTGGCTGTAAGATAGATGGCTATACGCTTTCTGAAAAGCAGAAAGACTTTGCAAACCATGTTGCCGAAGAATACGGGGTTTCCAAGACCGTTAAGTTCTATCAAGGCAATATGCTTAATCTAGAAAACGTATCGAGCCATACATTCGACGTAGTGTGGGCTTGTGAGAGCACTGAGCATGTGTCACGGAAAGATTTACAGGTGATGTTTAAAGAATTTTCAAGAGTAACTATACCAAAATCGAAGGTAGTTATAATTGCGTGGACCAGTAGGGCTGGTTTGCACAAAGATGGTAAACGCATCAAGAAGGCTCTAGATGAATATTACCTGACGGATATTCATCTAGAGCAGGATTACATTGCTGCGGCTAGGAAAGAGGGGTGGTTAGCTACGGAGACCCTAGATTTGGCGGATATGACCCTGCCTTATTGGGAGCTGAGACAGAAATCCAATAATGCTACTGGATCCGAGAAAATATTCATTGAGGGATATAAAAACGATGCCCTAAGTTACATACTCTACGTATTTGGTAAGCGAAATAATTAGAAAATAGGTTCTAACGTCGGCTATTAGGGAGGATTTAGTACCACCCTAGGTGGTGTCCCGTGAAGAAAGTTAATAACGCGAGAGAACCCAAGATAGTCGTTATAATGGTAACCCACAGAGCCCCCTTTGTTTTTTTGCGATCAACATTTTTTGTAACGGCATACATTACAAAAACGGCGACAACATAAAGCAGGAAGGACAAGATCCCCTTAGATACCCAGTGGTGCCCAGAGAGAGATTTTAGCCAATCTTTTAAGGGAACCTGGAGTTCCGCAACAATAGTGATTGCCGCTACGAAAACAATGGCTAAAGACGAAGCGACGGCAGATGAATATATAAGTTTTGGTTTATTCATAAGTTTATTGTACTCCCCAGCGAGCCGCGGCAGAGATCGTAAATCCCATGGCGCCTATCACTAACCCCAATCCCACTATCAATACCACCAAAATCATAGAGACCCACTTTATGTTTAACTTTTCAAACTCTTCTTTATCGAGAAAGGTAATGAATAATGCAGTAAGAGCTAGGGGAATGATAAATAAGAAGATATGCTCCTTGGTTTCCATAATAATATTGTGAGCCCACGGAGCCAGACCCTTCTGAATTATGGGTTTCACTAAACCTCCGTAGTATTTGACGTAGTAATAACCACCCGAGAGCCAACTTAGAATAAAGGCCGTAACACCGACGATAGCGCTCCAATATAATCGAGCTTTTCTCCAGGAATCATTTTTGATCTCACCCAAAAGCCAAAGAAAGGCATCTATCCCTATAATCGCAAAAGCAAGGTGAAGTCCAATTAGAACGGGCTTGCTAAGTAAGATCTCCAACATAACTACTATCTCGTGATTGTATCATATGAACCTCCAAGAGGGAGCTTGTTAAGTCTACGATATGGAGTCTTGACACGGACTAAAACTAGTATATCTTTATCTAATCCGATCGGAACAAAGGCGTACGAAAGGAGGGGCGCCATGATGCGCCCTCTGGCCTTACCCAGGCGGTTTCCGTAACCCATCGGGCTTCGGAAATCGCTTCCCGACGGACAGGTGGCGCATCGGTAGTACGCCGCCTGACCAGTACGAGAGGGGTGCCCCCGGCTATGGCCGGAAGCAAGTGTCGCAGATAGCGGACGACCAGAGACCATTTCTGGACTCCGTGATCACCGCAGGTATGAAACTGCATGCGCACAGGGCACCCCTCTCTCGTACCCCCCCGTTCCTTTCTGGAAGATTCACCCCCCCCAAGACCATTCTTGGTCGGTGGTGGATCTTCCTCCCCCTGACTCCGTAGATGTGTTTCTGCGCTGATGAGCTCAAAAGAGCGAAAGTCACCCCCTAGATAAACGAATTGGTGTCTGTATTGACATAATTCTTTGACTATGATAAATTGCGCCCTACAAGGTAGGAGCTGTCTAAAGAGGTAGTCGGGTTTTTGTACAGAGGGTCCACTTGGTTGTTTAACAAAGTAATTAATAAACAAAATGGAAGGTAAAATCGCTCGTCTCACCGACCGCGGTTTTGGGTTCATCTCCCGTGAGGGAGAAGCGAAAGATCTGTTCTTTCACTCCAATGAGCTCAAAGGCGTAGAGTTCGATGAACTCAAGGAGGGAGACACAGTGACTTTCGAGGTTGCGGACAGCCCAAAGGGGCAGAACGCAGTCAACGTAAGTCGCGCATAAGACAAAAGCAAAGGCACCCGATCGGGTGCTTTTGCTTTTGTGGGGGTCCAAACAGCTAGGACTTTTAGTCGCTCAATCCCTGGAGTTTTGCCTTGTTGAAATTAGCTTGGCTCAATATGTCCGATTCAAAAGTATATGTAAGTCTTTGTTTACGTTGGTATCTTTCCTGGGCTAGGTTTAGAAGTTCTGTCAGAAGCTCGCTAAAACTGACCCCACTAGCTTTCCAAAGATGGTGGTATAGAGTTCCAGGCAGAGTGTTGACTTCATTTGCAAAAAATTCGGAAGATGCCTTGTTATATAAAAAGTCCACCCTAGCCGTGCCGGAGCACCCAAGAAGTTTATATACTTTAACAGACAAGTCCTGTATTTTCTGTGTAGTAATTTTATCTAGGCTAGATGGAATAATCAGCTTTTTTTCAGCTTTGCCAAACTGGGCTCCACCTTCCTCAAGGTACTTTTCAGCATAAGAGAAAAACTCTCCTTGGAAGGCGGACTCTTGAAGTAGAGATGCCTTGGGGTTTTCGTTTCCTAAAACCGCACAAGTTATGTCTATCAAATTAGGTACCACATCCTCTATCAATATTTTATCGTCGTAATGTAAGGCTACCTCAACGGCTAATATAACCTCTTTCTCATTAGTGGCTCTTGTAATACCTATGGAGGAGCCTAATCGTGCTGGCTTTATAAAAACGGGCATGTCGAGGCCCTTTAACCTCTCAAGAACTAGTGATCGACCCTCCTCCCATTGAGACTTGCTAAAGTAAATAAATTTCGTTGTTGGAATATCATATTTTTCATAGAGCTCTTTAGTTAGTACCTTATCCATAGTCACGGCGGAAGAAAGCACATCACATCCCACGTAGGGAATATTAAATATCTCGAAAAGACCTTGAATGGTGCCGTCTTCCCCGTTCGCTCCGTGGAATGCCGGAAAGGCTATGTCGACAATGAAACTTTTCTTACTAATGCCTGGCTTCGTAAGAACCATTTTCCCCTTAGGGGAATGGGTGCTAATAGTGTAGTTCGCATATTGGTTAAGCTTGCTTTGCCACGAGGTTTGTTTGTAAAAATTCAAATCT
Organism: Candidatus Colwellbacteria bacterium GWA2_46_10; assembly: GCA_001817635.1. Taxonomy (GTDB): domain Bacteria; phylum Patescibacteriota; class Minisyncoccia; order UBA6257; family Colwellbacteraceae; genus GWA2-46-10. The sequence goes on along the minus strand of MHIS01000017.1, from coordinate 14,509 downwards.
CCTAGGGGCTCTCCCACATACCAACTTCCTTCCTTGCTTATGTAAACAGGTACTACTTTGTGTCCAAGTTGCCCTAACCCTTTGGCTATTAGGGTTCCTGTGATAATGGAAACATCGTGTTCGGGACTTCTACTTCCAAAGAAAATACCTATATTCATGGTCTAAATATAATTTTCTGGCCAGTCATTCTGGAAAAGGATAACATCGCCTGCCCTCACGATATTAGGCAGGGCCGCTCTGGCTGCCCTGGCAGTATCGAACCACATTATATCACCTACGGGAAAGCCCTGCCGCTTAAGGCCATCGGCTATATGCCCCGTGACGCTATTGCGAATTAGGATCACCAAACTAGCTACAGAAGCTAATTCTTCGCCAATTCGCTCATGCACCTTAGCGCTCACACTTCCCATTTCTACTAGCCCTGGGGTTACATATATTCTGCGGCTCTGCTTGAATTGAGATAGCGCGTTGATGGCCTCACGCACACCATCTGGATTGCCGTTATAACTATCATCTATCACCACCACCTTGTTTTTATTGGATACAACTTCAAGTCTGTGGGGAGATGGCCTCAGCTGAGTGATGCCTTTTTCAATTTGGGCTCTGCTTAAGCCCAACTTGCTGGCAACGATTATAGCTGCACCTATGGTTCCAGCGATGTACTTACCCAAGAAAGGCACAGAGAAATTGTATTTGTCACCATCTCGGTTAAGCACTAACTCCAGGCGAAGATTCTCGGGGTCAAACCTAACCCTTTCCGTGTATATAGATGCTAGGGGATGTTTGCTTGATGAGTAAAAATAGAGATTTTCCCCGCAGAAACGTTTGTAGTTTTTAACCACCAGATTATCATCCGCATTCAGCACCGCGAAACCAGAGCCCTTTAATGCTTTTACTATTTCAAACTTTGCCTCGATTGTATTCTCTAGTGAGCCGAACCTCTCTAGGTGGCTTTCGTTAATGCCCGTGAGAATTACTACATCCGGGGGGGTTAGCGCACAAAGCTTCTTAATATCCCCTCGCCTATACGCCCCCATCTCAATTACTAATACTTCAGTACTATCAGATACATCTTTCAAAATAAAACGAGCTATTCCTAGTGGGGTGTTGAAGTTTTCAGGAGTTTTGAGAACCTTGAACCCCTGAGACAATACGGAAGCCACAACTTCTTTGGTGGTAGTTTTGCCATAGCTACCCGTGGTGCCAACTATCTTTAGTTTGGGTTGTAGCCTTAAAATTTTTCTCTTCGCCTTGGATACTAAATATTGCTTGATTGGATAGTCGATGGGAGTGAAGAGAATAGTGCTGATTATAAGAAAAACAAAATAAACGAAGGATAGGATATAAAGAAAGGCTAAAAAGGCTGCCCACCCACCCCAGATAGTCGATCCTAAGTAAGCAGATGATATCTGCGCTAAAAGCGCTAAACTAGATATCACCATCAACTTGGGTGTCCAAACTATTTTAGGAGAAGAAGTCTTGGGCGATCTAAGGCATAGCCTCACAAAGCGCGTTAAATGATAGTTCTCTAGTTGGAGGAGGTAAATACTTCTTTCAATTATCTTAATAGGATTCATTTAATTAAACGTTGTTTAAAAGGTTTGTGAAGGCCGAAGGGTTATCTAGAAAACTAAAGTGGCCTGCGTTTTTTATAACCTCCAGACGAGAGTGGGGTATTAAAGAGTGTATCTTTTCCCCCATAGCAAGCGGAGTTTCCTTGTCTTGCCCCCCCCATACTATAAGGGTTTGCGTTTTAATGGTGCGCATCGCATCAGAGAGGTCTTCGTTAACTACTTTTACGAAGGTGTCCTTCAACTCTGGGGTGGCGACATAATCCTCCGTTCCCATAAGGGTATATATCTTCCGCCTCAGAGAGTGCATGAAGGCTGGTCTAAAAAGCGGCCTTACCATCCTAGCCACGATTCCTAACGCGGCCTTTCTACTGGCAGAACTGGCAAACCCAGCACTATCCACCAAAACTAATCGGCTCACCAACTCGGGATTTGTGGAGACAAGCTTAATGGCAACTCTACCGCCAAAGGAGTGTCCCACCAGGGTGATATTTGTAAGGCCGAGTTTGCTAATAAAATCCCTAACAATACTGGCGTATTCGTTTAAATCCATAACTCCCTGGGGCAAGGTGGATCTACCAAAACCAGGGAAATCCATACAACATAGATTTGCATCAGTTATCTTGCTGGTGATAGCAAACCAAATAGTTCCACTTGAGCGCCAACCGTGAAGAAAGATGAACGTTTTTTTATGTTGCCTGTTGTCACCCACCCTTGTGTAGTAGTTAACCAACAGGCCCCTTATAGATATTTGTTTTTGAGATAATGGGAGCATCTTGTGAGATTGTACGCTTCTGTACGAACTTGCTTTAGTGAACCTCCGCTTATCTAGTTGCCTAGGTAGTCACTATGTGGGCTTCTCCAGCATTTCCCGCTACACCGAACCGCCCTCGGCTTATACTAGTATAGACACTATAATAGAAACCAACACCATATGGGAACTCCAGTATTATTGAGTATTTTCGCCCTCACATTCCTCTTTATTGTAGTAATCATTCTAATAAGCAGCTTCCTTATAGGAAAGATATATATGGCCCCTTATCTACCAACGCGTACCAAAGATCTTGAGAGGATAAATCGGATAGCATCCCTTAAGCCGGGAGACACATTTTATGACCTTGGCTGCGGGGATGGCAGGGTCTGTAGATATATAGGTGCGAAGAATCTAAAGGCCAAAGTGGTAGGAGTAGAAATAGTTCACCCCCTATACCTCTGGAACAAGTTGATGAGCCTAATTCAACCGTTGCCTAACGTAAAAATAGTAAGAGGTAATGCCTTGAAAATCGATCTATCCGATGCAGATGTTGTATATCTATACGCTCTTACTAGTAGTTTCAACGGAGCGTATAAATCAAAACTTTTAAAGGACCTCAAACCGGGAGCACGCATCATTTCATACGTCTTTTCCCTCAGTAGCTGGACAGGGAAGATGTCAAAAGACTGTCCTAGAAAAGGGGATATGCCAATACACATATACGAGGTTACCTAAGTGGGTGCTGAGGGATTCGAACCCCCGACATCTTCGATGTAAGCGAAGCGCTCTGACCAGCTGAGCTAAGCACCCACTAGTGGGCCAGGATGGACTCGAACCATCAACCGTCAAGGTATAAGCTTGATGCTCTAACCAATTGAGCTACTGGCCCCCATAACTTAGCCCAATATAGACTATACCCCCATACTTTTTCAACTAAAAGATAGTCTAGAAAGCTACGGGTTTGAGCTTGAACCCCCCAATAAGTTTTTCAAACTCCTCTTGTTCAAGAACCTCTTTTTGGATAAGGGTATCCGCGATCTTTTTGAGAATCGCTTTGTGGGCAGAAATAATCTTTTGGGCTTTCTCGAGTCCTCTTTTGAGAAAATTAGAGATCTCTTCGTCTATCTTCCCTGCTACCACCTCGGAGTAATCTTTCGTGTGGCCAATTTCTCTTCCCAAGAAGACAAAATCCTCATCCTTTCCAAAAACTCCTGGACCTAGATTTTCGCTCATGCCGTATCTTGTAACCATAAGTCTTGCAAGGCGAGTAGCCTCTTGTAAATCACTTGATGCACCCGTAGAAATTTCTTTGAAAGTTTCCTGTTCGGCAACGTATCCGCCCATAGCCACAGCAAGATCTGCCAGGAATTGAGATTTAGTCTTTAAGCGGCGATCTTCTGTGGGGAGTTTGAGCGTATATCCTCCGGCGCGCCCCCTGGAAACTATGGAAACCTTATGTACCGGGTCGGAGTCCTTGAGGCCTGCAGCTACCAAAGCGTGTCCTGCTTCATGGTAGGCGGTGATTTCACGCTCTTTGTCCGATACCAGACGGCTTTTACGCGCTGGCCCCAAGATTACTTTTTCAATTGAATCGTATATATGTGTTTGGGCCACTTTCTTCTTTCCTTTCTGAACAGCCAAGATAGCTGCTTCGTTTATAAGGTTCGCCAAGTCGGCACCAGAAAAACCTGGAGTACGGGTGGCGATCTGTCTCAAGTTAACGGATTCATCCAGAGGCTTGTTTTGAGAGTGAATTTTCAATATTTCCTCCCTCTCTCTGATGTCGGGAAGATCCAGCATTACTCTCCTATCAAATCTTCCGGGGCGCAAAAGGGCTTGGTCTAGAACGTCGGGTCGGTTGGTGGCGGCCAGCACGATAACTCGGGAATCCCTTTCAAAGCCGTCCATCTCAACGAGTATTTGGTTTAGAGTCTGTTCTCTCTCATCGTGTCCTCCTCCAAGCCCTGCTCCACGCTCGCGCCCTACGGCGTCAATCTCATCTATAAAAAGTATTGAAGGAGCCGCTTTCTTTGCGGTGCTGAAAGCATCTCTCGTGCGGGAGGCTCCAACCCCCACGAACATCTCCACAAACTCAGAAGCTGATATATGAAAGAAAGGTACTCCCGCCTCTCCGGCTACCGCCCTGGCTAAAAGCGTCTTCCCGGTTCCTGGGGCCCCCATTAACAAAACTCCTCTCGGGATCTTCGCTCCAATATCCAGATACTTTTTGGGTTCCTTGAGAAAGCCCACAATTTCTTCAAGCTCCTGTTTGGCCTCCTTGAGTCCCGCTACATCTTTGAAAGATATCTTGTCTTTGAAGTTGGTAAAAAGACTTAGGTTGGACCTCCCAAAAGAGAATGCTTGGTTCACTCCGCCCTTTGCTTGGCGGAAGATGAAGTAGAAGATGGCAACGAAAATTATCAAAGGCAGCACCGTTGGAATTAATACTCCCATCCAAAAGCGCGCTCCAGACTCATCCTTCGCCTCTATCTTTACCGTGGCTAACTGAGAAGGTGAAACCCCTAGGTTTACGAGCGTCTCCGTTATGCCAACCCCAGCCTCCTTTTGGGAGATCAACTTTGTCTCGTCTTGGAGTTGGATATTGAGTTGGTCTCCAGATACCTCAATCGAGGAAACCTTACCCTCCCCAATGAGGTTTACAACCTCCGATATACCAACTTTCTCCGGTGCTTGGACAGGGACTTGGTAGAAAAGAGAAAAGACGAGAGCAACCGAAATCAAGATAACTGCTCCCCGAAAAATACTTTTATACAGATTCTTCTCCATCCTTCTTTTGAAGTTTGGGTGCGCTCTCTTTGCCTACTAACTTCAAAACAATACGCTTTTCTTCAGGTTTTACTGATTCGATATTGAAATTATACTCCTTCCCTGGTTCGAGATTCTTCTTGAGTTCTTCTACGCTCCCGAATTCAGATACGTGGATCAGACCCATTAGGTCATGAGAAAGTTTTACGAAGGCGCCAAAGGGGTTGAGCTTGTATATGGTTCCTTTAACCTTGTCTCCTCCTTTGAACTTCTCTCCCGCTTTGCTCCAAGGATCCTCTTGAAGCGCTCTCAATGACAAAGATACGCGGCCCTCTTTGATCTCAACTATTTTTGCCTGCACCATATCCCCAATCGAGACCACCTCCTTAGGATTATCAAGCATGTTGTGGGAAAGCTCGGAGATATGGATCAGCCCTTCGATCTCTGGTTGGTCCGCGAATTTAATAAAAGCTCCAAAGTCCGCCACCCCGGAGATTATTCCCTGGATCACATCCCCCTCTTTGTATTTCTGAAGTAGCTCTTTTACGTTCTCCGCTCCAACCTCTCTTTCAGAGAAGATCAGCTTGTTAGTTCTAGGATTGAGACTAATGATCTTTACCTTTATCTCTTGGCCAATGAACTTTTTGAGTTCGTCCGTTACTACCTGGCGGTCACCACTTTCACTTTGTGGGTAGTTTTCGTTGGAGAGCTGGGAG
>MHIS01000017.1:0-8619 GCA_001817635.1 Candidatus Colwellbacteria bacterium GWA2_46_10 | reverse complement strand
GTCGGTATCCTTGAGCTCCTTCAACTCCTGCCACGCCTTTTGTTTGCCGGCCTCAACTAGGGAGAGCTCAATAAATCCATCCTGGTTTTCGGGGAGCACCACCTTGGCCGTGACCGCGTCGCCTATCTCCAGGTTTTTCAAAATGCTCCTAGCGTTGATAAGTTCGATGCCGTAGATTACTCCCGTGCCGATCCGAGAGACATCAAAGTAGACAGCTCGGTTAGCTTTTTCAGTTAAAATCACGCTTACGAGCTCTCCTTCGCGTAGGATGGGCATGAGCCCGGGGTTGGTTTTGAGCATTTGGAACTCCAAACCCTCCTGTTTTTTAATAGATGTGCGCATAAATGCGGGGTTGATTATAGGTAAATCACGATTGAAAAGCAATGCCCGTACAGGTACAATTAGAGCAATGGTTATCAGTCTTTTGGGGTCATCTGGCGTCAAATGCCAGGTGGCTGATTTTAGTCTGGTTATAGATCCCCCTGCTAAAAAGAAGGGGAGTTTAACGCTTCTCACAAAGATGGCTTTTACCGACGGCAACCTTATCCCCGGGGAAGATGTCATCAACGGTCCGGGAGAGTACGAGGTGAGCGGGGTAAAAATTAAGGGAGTGAACCTTCCCAAAGAAGGAGGTAAAAGTGAGGGGAAGACCGCGTACTCAATCCTTTTCGATGACATTCGCCTGGGAGTGCTCGGTGTTCTCTCAAGCAAAGTGGACGATGCGGAGCTCGACGTCCTGGGGGAGGTAGATATATTATTCACGGACGTTGAGGGATCAACTTTAGGGATTAAAGACACCGCCTCTTTGGTAAAAAAGATTGACCCAAGCATTGTGATTCCCGTGAGTGAGAAGGGCGCCAAGAAGCTTTTGGAGGAATTGGGACAGAAAGTGTCTGCGCAGGAGAAGTTCACCATCAAGGCGAAGGATTTCAACAAAGAAACTAGCGGTATTCAAGTAGTATGGCTTCAAGAATAGGTAAGGAGATAACCGAGACAGAGATTACCAAAGAACTTAAGGAGTCTTACTTAGACTATGCCATGTCCGTTATTGTCGGACGTGCTCTTCCGGACGTACGCGATGGTCTGAAGCCCGTACACCGCAGAATTTTGTGGGCCATGTGGAACTCCGGCGTAACGCACTCTGCTAAATACAGAAAATCAGCCAATATCGTTGGTGAAGTCATGGGTAACTACCACCCCCACGGAGACGTTGCCCTTTATGATGCAGTAGCGAGAATGGCCCAGGACTACTCCCTGCGCTACCCCCTAATAGATGGTCAGGGGAACTGGGGGAATATTGACGGTGATCCGCCCGCCGCAATGAGATATACGGAATGCCGCCTTTCCAAAATAGCGGAAGAACTTTTGGTAGACATCGAAAAAGATACCGTCGACCTCATTCCTAACTACGACGATAGCCGCAAGGAGCCAGTAGTGATGCCATCCAGATTCCCCAACCTTTTGGCTAACGGATCAGATGGTATCGCGGTAGGTATGGCCACTAAAATTCCTCCACACAACCTCGGTGAGGTAATTGATGCAACCATTCACCTTATCGAAAATCCCAAAACCACCTCTGAAGATATCATGGAATTTATTAAGGGTCCTGATTTTCCAACCGGAGGGGTTATCTATGACCGTAAGGCCATAGTGGCTGCGTATGTCTCTGGAAGAGGTGGCATTACCGCCCGTGCCAAGGTAGATGTCGGAGAAAAAGATATCGTTATAACCGAAATCCCGTATCAGATAAACAAATCCGATCTTTTGGTGAAGATGGCGGAGTTGGTTAACGATAAAAGGATCGAAGGTATACGCGATATTCGAGATGAATCCGACAAGGACGGGATGCGCGTCGTAGTTGAATTCAAACAAAGCGCAGTTCCTCAAAAAATAATGAATCAGCTTTGGAAGCACACTGAGCTTCAAAAGGATTTTCACCTTAACATGGTGGCCCTAGCTGACGGCATCAAGCCCGAGACCATGTCTATAAAGGATGTGATCGTGAACTTTGTAGAACACAGACAAAAGGTAGTATCCCGCAGAGCCAAATACGACTTAGAGCGAGCCAAGGAAAGAGCTCATATTCTGGAGGGCCTCTCCAAGGCTTTGGACAATATAGATAAGGTAATTGATACCATTAAAAAGTCTGCAGATAGAGATGCGGCTAAAGAGAACTTAATAAAAAAGTTTAAACTTACCGAGGTTCAATCGGTAGCTATCTTGGAAATGCGCCTGCAGGCCTTAGCCGCCTTGGAGCGCAAGAAAGTCGAAGATGAACTGAAAGAAAAAAGAGTTCTTATCAAGGAGTTAACGGAACTTCTCGCCAATCCCAAAAAGATATTGGGAGTAGTAAAAAGTGAACTTGTTGAGATCAAGAAAAACTACGGCGATGAAAGACGAACCAAGATCGTATCCGGAGGTCTCAAAGAGTTTTCTGTAGAAGATCTGGTCCCCAAAGAAGAAACCATCATTACCATGTCTGGGGATGGATATATAAAACGCATTCCGCCGGCAACTTTCCACTCGCAACACCGTGGTGGAAAGGGCTTGATCGGTTCATCCGTTGGAGAAGAAGATATTCTTGCTCACTTCCTGGGAGCGAATACCCACGATGACATTTTGTTCTTCACGGACAGAGGAAGAGTGTTCCAAACTAAGGTTTATGAAATTCCCCAAGGAACGCGTGTCAGTAAAGGACGCGCCGTCCATAACTTTTTGGAGCTGCCAAGCGAAGAGAGGATCAGTGCCATCATTAACTACTCCAACGAAGGCACGGACAAGGAGAAAAGTCTTTTCATGGCGACCGAGAGGGGTGTTGTGAAAAAAACCACCCTCAAGGATTTTGCCAACATTCGTCGTACCGGCATCATAGCCATCAATCTCAAGGAGAAAGACGCCCTTAAGTGGGTGACTCTTGCAGGCAAGGGAGACGAGGTGATTATGGTAACGAAGGGAGGGAAATCAATCCGTTTCAAGGAATCCGATACGAGGGCTATGGGGCGTTCCGCGGCCGGAGTGAAGGGCATTTCCCTTAAGGGGGGAGATATAGTGAGCTCATTCGATATTATCAAGGGAGACGACAAAGTAGAATTCTTGGTAGTTATGGAAAACGGGTACGGCAAGCGCACTCCCCTTAGCCAATACAAAGTTCAGCGCCGCGGAGGGAGCGGTATCATCACCGCCAAAGTCACGAACAAAACAGGAGGGGTAGTCTCCTCGCATGTTATAATCAACGAAGGAGAACTGTTAGCTATCTCCAAAAAAGGACAGGTTATTAGAACCAAGATCCAAGATATCCGAAAGACGGGTCGTGCCGCTCAAGGGGTGCGGATTATGACCCTTAAGTCTGGAGATAAATTAGCTGGCACCGTAGTCCTCTAGGACCAGATGCAATTTACGAGAAGCCAAATAATCTTTATTGCGATAGGTGGATTTATCGGCATCCTTTTGTTATTGGTGCTCTTTGGGGTTTTGCCGGGCAGAAGAGAAAATCTGAACGTAACCGAACTTACCGTCTGGGGGGTGGAAGATACGCGCGTTTTCAAAAATATCATTGAGCAATTTGAAGCGCTTCACCCGGGAATCGCCATCTCATACAAAAAGTTCGAAGAGAATACATACGAGAAGAGTCTTCTCAATGCTCTAGCCGCCGGGGAAAAACCGGATGTTTTGATGTTTGAGAATAACTGGCTTTTAAAACACGGAGGTAAGCTAGCGCCCGCGCCGGCAGAAAAGATGTCTCCGGCAATGGTACAGTCTTTATTTCCCAAAGTCGTGGAGCAGGACTTTGTAGCCGGTGGGCAAGTTTACGCCCTACCTCTATATATAGATACCCTCGCCTTGGCATATAATCGAGATCTTTTTGATAAGGCGGGTATTGTTTTTCCTCCCACCACCTGGGAAGAAGTTGGAAATACGGTGGATGCCCTTAGGGTGCTCAATGGCAAAAACCTAGAAAGAGGAGCATATGCTATAGGGGGAACGTCAAAGGGTGCTCAAAATGCGGTAGATGTTGTGCAGGCACTCTTGCTTCAAGGTGGAGTGGAGATGATAAATGAAAAACACACCTCTGCGCTCTTTGCAAAAGAAGAAGGAAAAAAGATGTTTGCGATGTACACTCGCTTTTCTGATCCAAGCAGTGCCTTCTACTCTTGGAACGACTCTATGCAGGAGGCCAAAGAATCCTTTACTAAAGGAGGCGCGACGGCATTCTTTACCTACTCCAAGGAACTCAGCGATCTCAAGGCGCGCAACGCCTTCTTGGATATAGGGGTAGCTCCCCTTCCTCAATTGGACCCATCGGAGGAGGTTAATGTCGCAGACTACTGGGGGCTGGCAGTATTTAACGGAAGCGCCCACCCGTCAGAGTCATGGGATTTTGTTGTGTTTGCAACAACCAATACCAATGCAACCAATACCTACCTTGCCCTAACTGGAAACCCACCGGCCTTGAGATCGTTGATCCAGGAGACTCAAGAGAATCCAGAAATTGGTGTTTTTGCAAAACAGGCCCTAACTGCGAGAAGCTGGCTCCAGCCCGGTGAAGATGTGGTGAGAGGCGCTTTTGATGAGGCGATAGCCCTGGTATTATCAAAAGAGCTCACTCCGGAAAGGGCTATTCAAAAAGCGGAGGCAACTGTAACGGAAGCTCTAAGAGGAAAATGATGAATGTTGTAAGAAACGCCTAGATTAGAATGATAACTTTATTAGTAAAAATCGCTGTGGCTGCTACTACTGATTGTCCAGAACCGAGGTCAAGTGGTCTAGTTCCCATTTGCGATCCATCGGGTACCAATGACGATCTATGTGTCCCCGATTGCAATATGGATCAACTACTTTTTATGGGGGAAAAGATAGTAAATACCCTTATCGAAATTGCCTTTGTCATCACCGCCCTCTTTTTAGTTATTGGAGCCTTTAAGATGATCATTTCTCAAGGGGCTCCGGAGAGGATTTCCTCCGCCAAAAGCAACATTACCTCCGCCATAATAGGGCTGGTGATAGTGCTGGTTTCCTGGGCGGTTCTAAACACGGTCCTAGACGCCTTTGTGGATAAGGAAAGGTGTGAGAACAAATGGTATCTCTTCCAGGGACTAAAGTGTACAGCCCCAGAAGATACTACCGCATCTCCACCCGTACCCACACCCCAAGAATGAGTCTGGGAGTATAATACGTACATGAAGTTTTTGAAGAAAATCTGGGTATATGTTTTATTGGGATCGGTTTCTCTTGTTCACACAGCCCTTGCTCAACCTAGTGGGGATGCACCCGATGTAGGTGGCACAGCGGAAGATCCACTAGGAGTTACGGGGATACACCAACTGCAAAACCCCCTAGCGGCGACGACCACAGATGTGTTAATTGCCACAGTTGGTCAATTCTTAATCAAAATATCTACTGCCCTACTTGTGATCTTTATTCTCTGGGGAGCCCTTCAACTGATGACCTCCGGTGGGAGTCCCGAGAGAGTGGAAAAAGGTAGGAAGACTATCTATTGGGCAATATTAGGATTCATAGTCCTACTAGTCGCCGGAGGGATAGGGGCGCTAATAGCGAACATATTAGGTAGAAGCGATGTGCCCATAGAGGGAGCGGAAGCGGTAGATGCCCCCATAACCAACTTCTCGGAGCTGGAGGGCGTTCTGATGAACATTTCTCGCTGGATGTTCGGGATCTTGATGGCCTTGAGCATAATCATGATTCTCTATTCAGCCTTCCTGTATATATTTTCTGCGGGGAGCGAAGACAAGATCAAAAAGGCCAAAGACACCCTAATGTATGCGATTATAGCTGTGGCCGTAGCTGTATTCGCTGGAGGAGTGGGAGTCCTAATCAAAAATTTTGTTTCTCCGCCAGAATCTACTATTAGTGGCGGCGGCGGCGGGAATCCTCTAGTAGAGTAAGATTTGATATAATATAGTGAGAAAGGTCGAGTTATCTTTTAAGCACAAATGAAAAAACTCGTTGTCAAAACATCGCTCTTGCTATCTGGGTTGATTCCAGCAGTTGCTTTTGCGGATGAAGGCTTCGATCCACTTGATCCGGGTAGCACCCCCCCACCGCTTCCAGAGAACACGCCAACCAACTTCAAAGGCTTGATTGACGTCATAGTCACAATTGCTCAGTGGATGTTCGGGATCTTGATGGCCTTGAGCATAGTGTTTATCTTGTACGCCGCATTTTTGTACATCATCTCCCAGGGAAATGAAGAACGCATCAAGACGGCTAAGACAATCTTGATCTACGCAGTTGTGGGATTGGTGGTAGCTGTTCTAGCAGGAGGAATAAACATGGTTATCCAAGACTTCATAGGGAACATGTAGGGTAAAGACAAAAGCTTTTTACAAAAGTCCCGCACTAAGCGGGATTTTTGTTTTTATTTATACAAAACGCAGTATTCAAAAAGTCAGGAAGCCCGGCTCCTTGTCCGCGTAAGTTACGCGGGGGAGCCGGGCTTCAGTCGAATGAACATGATTACCCCTCATCGCACGGGTACTCGGGGTTTTCCGTGAACCCTGAGTCCCACAGTACGACGATGAGATATCCCGCACCATCTACGACGCTGAAGTCGGGCCACTGGTCTGGGAACAGCACCTCGGGGCCTTCGCACACGAACGTGAACGGTGGTCCCCCAGCGCTGAACTTGATCGTCGCCCAAGACCCCCGGTCCTGAGGTACGATTTTCCAGGCGTCCCAACCTCCGCGGTCGGGCTTGAATATCTCGGTGGTACACCCCATGGAAAGGGGACCAACGAGATACTCAGTGACACCATTCCCCGGATATCTGGGTTCGATCTGGACTGGCTCAACGCAGTCCGACCTGAGTGTCGTCGGCGAGAAGAGGGCCAACTGGTTTGCCGACCCCTCCTCCCCACCGGTTGATGGCCAGTTCTCCGCCGCAGCGTCGAACCAGCGGTGGAACGGGGTCTCCGGATCCCTCACCATCGTGTAGACGGTGAAAGATCCGACGATCAGGATGAACAGAAACCACGCGATCCGACGCCACTTGCTCTTCGGGGCGGAGATCAACCCAGGCACGAGCATTGCGGTTGCCACCACGAGTGGCAGCAGCGCATCGTTTTCCTGGAAGTGAACTCCCCATCCCCAGAGCGCAAGTCCCGTTGGGGCGAGCAAGACGACGGCGATATTTCGGAACCCCTTGCGAAGATCCGAAACGACTTCGCCACCCACATCCTCGAGTCGATGTTCGAATCGACCGAGGAGGGCGAGTATCTCACTCTTACCCTTGCTGTCTGCGGGCTTGGTCTCCCCATCCTTTTCCTTGCGGAAGAGGCGGAGAGCCTTGGGCACTGAGTAGTCAATGCCCAGGATGACCAGGATCACCTTCGTGAATCCTAGCCACACCACCAGTACCGTTGCGATGTATCCGACTGCAGTCCACGCAGTCAGGGTGGCCGCATCGATGATCGTGGATCCGAGGACGTAGACGGCAACGAGGATGACCAACACAATGTAGGTCACCCACTGTCCCATCTTGGCGATGACGTCCGTAAGGTCATTGAGATCAAGCTTCGCGGACCCCAGGTGGAATCCGAGGAGCTTGTCAACGATCGCGTTGAACAGCCGCTTCATCTCGAACTCCTTCTGCTCAGGAGAAGCTGATCGTATCCGCGAGCGCGGAAGTGGTCGGCTATCTCCGCGGTTGTGAGTCCCTCATCCAGGAGGCGCCGTACCTCCTCAACAAGGGGCTTCCTGGTGTTGTCCGGCAGGGGTTTCCCCCTGATGATCCGCTTGACCCTGTCGAGTTCGGTTCCGGCCTCGATGGCCGCCCCTTGCTTGTCCGCCCAGGCGTCGATGATTGGCCACCACTCGACGCCAAGTCGGTTGAGGATCTTGATGAACTGCACGATGTTCTCGGCGATGTGGTCTTTCGTAATCATCCGAAAGATCGTGTAGACCTCATCCTTCTCAAAGGAGGAGAAGATCAAAATGAGGTTCGTGGCCCCCTGCTCGTAGTCCCACTCTTTCGGGTGGTCTTCCCGTGGGGGGATGAACGCGCTCATGGCCTGCGAGAGCTGATCTTCTCCCCCGGGCAGGGGATCGGTTCCGAGAATCGCCTCCGTGACGAACTCGTTTATCTTCTTGATGGCGTCTTTGCCATCAGGTTGTCCGATCATCTTTGGAATGACCAACGCGAGCTTGCCGGTGTAGTCCACCTTGGCGGGTCGTTCGGCTTGCTGAACCACACGCACTTGGGGTTCTCCGGGCCCTTTCTCCTCAGTCTCGTGCATGCGACCTCCAAGTCGCCGCATGATGGCTTTGATGAGATCCCAGACGGCTTCGTCGATCCAGCCGCCCAAGATCTTCGATTTCAGTAGGGTGTCTGTCAAGGTCATAATTGTCTCCAGTATGTAGGCGCCTTGGTGGCGCGATTGGGAAGGATCTGAATACCAAGGCGCTATCCTAGGCGTCCCCAGTAAACTTGGGCTATTCATACCATATTTTGTATACTTTGTCAAAGGGTACGTAATGGTTCAATAGCTTGGAATACCTTCTCCGGTATTGCAGGCTATATGCATGTCATATTCAAATAATCCACAGTTGCCTCGTGTCCGCATGGAGGCGGTGAAGCTGGTGCGCTCTGGTTGGTCGCAAAAC
>MHIS01000016.1:27450-34776 GCA_001817635.1 Candidatus Colwellbacteria bacterium GWA2_46_10 | reverse complement strand
CGGATTGCATTTTCTCGGCGTCGGTAATCATGTATTGGGAAATATATCCCCTATCAAATTGCGTCCCTTCAACTATCTCATATGAGCTTCCGATACTGTTGGAGTCATCAACGGTAACGACGCCGTCCTTTCCAACTTTATCCATCACCTCGGCAATTAACTTACCGACTTCCTTATCCTTAGCTGATAGCGAGGCCACCTCTTCTATCTTCTTTATGTCATCGATAGGTTCTCCCTGCTCCGCAAGCCTTTTGATCACATCATCGCTCACCTCTCTCAACTTCTCGGCTAACTGGATCACGTTAAAACCCTTCTCTTGGATAAGTTTTTCTCCCTCGTCGATCATCGCTTGAGCAAGCACTACGGAAGTGCTGGTACCATCCCCTACCGCATCGCTCGTCTTATCCGCACTTTGTTTTATCAACTCTGCCCCTAAATTCTCATATCTGTCTTTGAGCTGGATCTCTCTCGCAACCGATACCCCGTCAAAGGTTACCTGGGGAGCCCCGTATGATTTTTCAATAACGGCTGCCCTACCGCGAGGACCCAAAGTCATCCTCACCGCTTCCGCGAGCTTATCTATCCCCTTTTTAACTGCCTGACGAGCCTTCTCGTCAAATAAAATGTCTTTTGCCATTTTTACTTTATTACCGCCAATATGTCCTCCTCATCCGCGACTATATATTTCTTTCCTTCTATCTCGATCTCATCTGGACCATACTTCTTGAACAAAACCACGTCTCCCTCCTTCACAGGAACAGGAATCCTCTTCCCTTCATCGGTTACCTTTCCTGGTCCAACCGCCAAAACCTTACCCTTTATGGGCTTTTCTTTCTCGGCAGTTTCCGGGATAACGATTCCGGACTCCGTGGTCTTTTCTTCTTCTACGGGCTCAATAACAACTCTTGAACCCAAAGGTTTTAACTCCATAGCGATAGCTTTATAACCCTATCTACCGCCGGGTGTCAAGTACCCCTATTTCTCAAACTTACTCCTGTCTGGGTGGAACTCCAGCTCGTCGTCGCTCCAGAAAACTCTGCCCTTGTATCCCAAAGCCTTGTCCAACCCTTCCTCTATCCGAGACACCTGCATGTGTTTCAGAGACCCCTCGAGGGCGTCACCCATTCTTCCACCAAAGACCCATTCCAAAAATCTCCCAATAAAAGACTTGTTCCCTTCAATATATCTCCCGTCTTTTTTATATACACGCCTAGGATTCATCCAGTCATTAGCGGCAAAAAATTGTTTTATCTTCTCCTCGTCTCCCATTACGAGAACTAATGATTGATACAATTCCATCCACGTGCCTGTATATGGAGGCTTTAGTTTATATCCCTTCTCTGTTACGAAATGATTCAAACAGATCTTATCAGCAACATTTCCCTTGTGATCTGCGCCCCTGCGACGATACCCAAAAATCTCAAAAGTAACTACAGCAAAGAACCGCGCCGTGAAAATCCTCCCCCGGCGCACCCCGACCATCACGTCAAAATCGGAGCCTTCGTGAACTTTTCCCGTAGCCAGAGAGCCTGCGGCCAAAACAAATTCCACAAAGGGTACGAACCTGAAAGGACGCACCCTTTTCAAGAATTTCTCCCACTTACGGGCATAGAGATCACTCTTCATCTACCTGGGGTTGGTCTATAAGTTCTACTCCTGAGTTGGTGGTATCCCCCGTCAGTTTCATTACATCCTTGTCTATCTTCCCCAACTCTTTAGATGACTTGTTGAAAGCGTTAACCACGGTTCCAAGATGCGCTCCCACTTTGCTGTGGTACTCCTGGTACGCCCCGATATGTTTTCCGAGCATAGATACATTCTTCAAAATTTCCTGCGTGTTTTCCTGCATTTGATAATCTTTCTCAGCTCTGAGGAGAGACTGCAAAACGGCGTAGAAGGTGGTTGGAGAGACAATGTAGACCTTTTTGTCACTAATAGCGTAATCAACCAGGTCCCGAGTAGCCGATTTTATCGCTCCCACTTCATTGTTCAGGAGATCGTAAAAGATACCCTCCGCGGGGATGAACATAAAAGCGTATTCCGTTGTTCCCTCTTCCGGGCGGATATACTTAGCCGTTTCATCAATGCGGTTTTTTAAATCCTGTTTGAACACTTTCTCCAACTTTTCCCGTTCGTTGGGATCCAGCTCCTCAACAATGCGGTTATAGTTTTCAAGCGAGAACTTGGAATCAACCGGTATTATTTTGTCTCTAATAAAAAGAGCCGCATCCACGATATCTCCATTCTGGAACTTGTACTGCATTTTGTAGCTTTTAGGAGTCATGCCTTTCTCCAATACCATCTCCAAGGCATACTCGCCCAAAATTCCTCTTTGTTTGGGATTGCGTAAGATATTTTGGAAATCATCTATCTGCTTCCCCACATCCACAACCAGTTTTTGACTCTCTTCCATTTTAGTAAGCCCCCTTACCGCATCCTTCACAATTCTCATGCTTTCTTCATGTTGCTTTTGCACGGTACGGTTGATCTCATTCATTTGATTTTGCAAAAGCAAAGCCGATCGATCATCCCCTTTGGAGTATCTTTCCCTCGCCAACAAAAGGAGGATTAAAACCGTTATCCCTACCAATATGAGTACATCCACAAATGTCATTGGCCTCATTATAACAACCGCGTATCTAAATGGGTATAATGGGAGTACATGGAAAACATAGTCATCTTGGGAGCAGGATTTGGAGGATTGAGAGCCGCCATGAAGTTGGGAAGGAAAACCAAGTGGCTCACCAAGCGCGGCTACCAAGTGATCCTCATCGACAAAAACCCATACCACACATACACCCCCACCCTTTATGAGGTGGCCACCACTTCAAAGGAAACAGCCAACTACCTAGACCTCAAAAGAGTAACCACATACCCCATAGCCGAACTTTTGAAGGGGTACAATATTCAGTTCCGTCAGGACACGGTCAAAAACATTGACGTTCGCAAAGGACAGATCGAGCTCGAGCGCGAAGGTACCCTACCGTACTCCCAACTCATCTTTGCCCTTGGAGCCAAGATCAACTATTTCGGCATTAAAGGCATGGAGGAGAGGTGTTTCACCCTAAAGACCCTCACCGACGCCCTCGCCATCAGGGATGCCATTTTGGATAGGATAGATACGACAAAATACGACCGGGACCTCAATGTCGTTATCTGCGGAGCGGGCTCTACGGGTGTAGAGTTGACCGCGGAACTCCAAGAATGGTTCGCGGAACTCAAGAAAGAGAGAGGAAAATGTAATATCAAAACCACCCTCATAGACGCTTCCCCCAAAATTCTCGCAAGGCTCGATGGGAAGGTAATCCGCAAAGCCGAGAAAAGACTGAAGAAGTTAGGTGTGAATATTCTCACCAATTCTCTCGTTGAAAAAGTTGCCGGAGACAAGATAACCCTCAAGGGGGATATTCGTATCCGATACGACATCTTGATCTGGACAGGAGGCGTAGAGGCCAACCCCCTTACTCAAACCCTACCCTTCAGGAAAACCAATAGTGGTGTAGAGGTCGACAAGACCTTGAAAGCCAAGTTGCTCAATAAGCGTACCAAGCTAAAGGGTGAGGTGTACGTTATCGGAGACTCGGCGATCTTCAAAGATAACCGCACCCGAGGATCCGTACCTCAGCTCGCTAGACCTGCGATATCAGAGGGGTCAATCGCCGCATCCAACATCATCAAAAGCATCGCCGGAAAAACTAAGAAGGACTTTAAGCCCATGGATTATCCGTACATAGTTCCGGTTGGGGGCAAGTACGCCATAGTGAAACTAGGACCCTTGGTAATATCGGGAATCCTAGGCTGGATCCTCAAGGGACTGATAGAGCTGAACTACCTTACCTCCATTATGCCCCCCAAGCGGGCTCTCAAGATCTGGTACGCAGGCCTTATAATGTTCATGAAAAACGACCGCTTGGGTTAGGAGGCGTCATCCCAAACCAGGTTAACCCCAGTATTTTTGCAACCTCGGTAGCTTTTTCAAAAATGTCTGACTAAACCATTCTTCCAGGCCGAAGAACCGGCCCGCGCGGACAATCGCAAAATAAACCATTACCAGGGCGTAAATTATATGCTCGTCCACTATATAGCTATGTTCTCCAGCGTAGGGGAAATCCAATACCGGCAAGTAGTAAAAAACCATTAAAACTGCCCCCAGACTTGAACTCAATCTCACGCCAATCCCCAAGATCAACGACACCCCGATCAGCGTCACCCCCCATTTATTTACAAAATTGACCCAATCAATCTGCCCCGCAGAAGCAAAAAATGTATACAAGCCAGGTAAAGTTTTGGCACTCCTCGCATACCCTTCAGCGCTCCAAGCTGGATCCATAATCTTCGTAATGCCCGCGTAGAACATTAACCACCCCATGGCGATACGAGCAAACGCCAACCATTTTTTCTCTATATCACTCATTCTTCTTTGACTCGTCAATTATAACCTTTCCTCTTGAGATTGTCATAACCCACAAAGACACAAAAAGTATGGTTGAAGTAAGGGCGGATATCATACAAAAGGGGCAGTAAGCATTCAATACAAATGCCTGAATATATATTAGATACAAGGACGTAAGAAAACCTATAGCGGTAACTCCGAAGAGAAGCTGCAAAAGCACATTTTTTCTTCTCTTTAAGTAAGCTATCCCCAGAACCAATACCGTCAAGTAGTACAGGGCTCCTAAAAGCGACAGCGGAATACCGAATATTTCCGAATACATACTCCCCAAAACAACATCGCAATCAACTCCAGGTATGATCCCGCACGCCACCTCTCCACCCTCAAAATGTTTGAAGGTTAGATAACTTGCGTCAATCAACCCCAAAAGAGCCAATGCTGGCACCGCTTTGTCTGGCCATCCTTTCCATTGAGGAAATTTAACCATCGCTTTCCCTATTATATTGCCTTTCGGCACTAAACCAAACGTTCTACTGTCTGTGCTTTGAGTGGAGTTATCTCCTTCCAAGAAAATCCCTTCTTTGGATACCTTCGTAACACGTTTCAAAATCAACCTCCTATCTCTAGGGTCAAGAGCCACAACCGCATCCCCACTCCGCAACCCGAACTTAACCGCACTCTTACTCACCCAAAGAACTGATCCGTCTTTGTATGCGGGCTCCATACTCTTCCCTACCACTTTGTAGAACATTAAAGTTCCGGAATCACAACTTGAGCCTCAACTTTATACGGCGTTGCTACTCGCCTAGTCTTCACCCCCTTCTTTCTCCAGAAAACCTCCGCAAATTGATTGACCGCCTCTACTAACTCTTCTCCTTGTTTGACGACTTTCCCCTGTTTAGCCTTCGAAGCCAACTCCATGATCCTGTGAACCAGGGCGTTAAGCTCACCGCTTAAATCTTCCTCCTTGAAAAAATCTCCCCAGATAATGCTGACTTCCCTTTTGCACCTTTCCGCATGCTCTTCCTTAACAGCCGTATACCTGGATACATCATGAGTATTCTCACTCTCGCCCAGCAACTCCAACATCCGCAAAACGGTCAGGGCTGCCACCTGGGCGGAGTGCGGATCGTATATCCCGCAGGGGATATCACAATGCGCGTATACCTTCTTTAGACTAAGAAACTTCATTAATCTTCGTCGCTGCTCCCGCTTCTATCCTCACTGTCATTATTATCGTCATCTCCACTGCCATCATCGTTATCCTTATCCTCTACATCTTCATCTTCGTTCTCATCTTCATCTAAGTCCTCTTCATCGTCAGCATCTTCTATCTCGTCTTTGTTTTCGTCGCCGGCATCTTCTACCTCATCTTCGTCATCTCCCATGCGCAATCTGTTCTCAAAACGAAAACGCATTTCTTCGCCATTGATTTTCTCTTTTATCTCAAGCCGTCCTCTCGTAACTCCATCTCTGAACTCTTCTAACTTCTCTTTGAGTTCGGTCCTTAACTCCGTATCACCCATTTGAACGCGCTCTCGCAACTCTTGGACCACCCCCACTCCTTCTCTCACCGAATCTACTGCGTCCCCAACGCTCTGACCAGCTTGCTCAAGGCGTGAACGCAATTCCTCAAATTGCTCATAGCGAGTTCTCAAACGAGCCATCAAATCTTGATGCTCCGCCGCCCTCTCGGCCAATTTATTCAACAGTTCTTGCACATTGGGATTTTCGGAGCTCTCCCCTACCTTCTCCAAACGTGTTTTCAACCTTGCCACCGCCTCTTCGTAGTTGCGAGCGGCACGGTCTATCCCGTCTTCATTTTCACCATCGACTTCACTTACCTTTTCAAGCTCTTGGGCTTTTTCGTCCGTAATACGCAGCTCAAACTCTGCCCTCTTTACCGGGTTAACAATAAAGATGCGCCTAAAACCCCTTCCCCACTCTTTGATAAAATAAAAGGGGTTGGTGGGCAAAATTCCTGTATCATTCCCCTCCTCAACCACTTCGACCGTATCCGTTGCTGTACCTGCGTCATCTTGAGCCACGGCTGGCAACACAGGTACCGCGACCATGAGGGACAATGCCACTATGGCCACTATTTTGCCGTACATAGTTTTATTCATTAGGGTTAATTATACCATATAGACAACTCTCAACTCCGTGCGCTATACTTTTCTCGTTCGAGTTAAAGATGGCAAACACAAGGCCGCTTCGCTCGAAAAAGGTTCGATAAATACTTTGAGCAAAGTGGCAGACGAAAGACGCGGAGACAGCTTTGAGAGGAAGATGGTTCAAGGCAACTGGACTTGTGGGAAGTGCGGTGCCGAGATCAAGGAGCTTCCTTTTGAGCCAGACCCTAGCCGACTGGACCAGCTTCTTTGTCGGGATTGTCACCGCCAGAGACGCCAGGACTTCAGACGCTAGGCATCCGTCAATACAAAGGCACCCCTGAATCGGGTGCTTTTGTTATCTTAAAAATGAAGATGTTATAATCCCCTTGTGAATATCTCAAAAGAATCTCTCGATTTTCACAGAAACCTTCGCGGGAAACTGAAAGTTGTTTCCAAGGTAAATCTCAAGAACAAAAAGAATCTATCTCTGGCGTACACCCCAGGTGTGGCGGAGCCAGTCAAGGCGATCGCAAAGGACATCAACGCCGTTTATAAGTACACCATCAAGGGAAACTCTGTCGCCGTGATAACGGACGGTAGCGCAGTCCTCGGTCTTGGCAATGTGGGTCCCGAGGCAGCGCTTCCCGTAATGGAGGGAAAGGCAGTGATATTTAAAGAATTCGCCGGGATAGACGCTTTCCCCATCTGTCTTGCAACCCAAGATGCAAAAGAGATAATACGCACCGTAAAGATACTCTCCCCCACCTTTGGAGCCATTAACCTAGAAGACATCTCCGCCCCTAGATGTTTTGAAATTGA
>MHIS01000016.1:8188-27406 GCA_001817635.1 Candidatus Colwellbacteria bacterium GWA2_46_10 | reverse complement strand
GCACGGCCATAGCTAAGCTCTTAAGATTCCCCAACGAAGTGATTATCTGTGACTCAAAGGGGATCATCAATAAAAAACGTACTGATCTTAATAAATACAAGAAGGGACTCGCTAAAATAACTAACTCCAGAGGCGTCAAAGGATCTCTTTCCGACGCATTAGTGGGAGCGGATGTCTTTATAGGTGTCTCTAAACCTAACATTCTCACCACAGAAATGATTAAAACAATGAACGTAAAACCTATCATCTTTGCCATGGCTAACCCCATACCCGAAGTCATGCCCGATAAGGCCAAAAGAGTCGGTGCATTCATCGTAGCCACCGGCAGAAGCGATTTTCCCAATCAAGTTAACAACGCCCTGGTATTCCCCGGGATATTCCGTGGCGCTCTGGACGCAAGAGCTTCCCGCATCACACCAACAATGAAAGTGTCTGTGGCCAAAGCACTTGCTGGGTTAGTTAAAAACCCCACCCGTCAAAAAATTCTTCCTCCTCTGAAAGATCCAAGGATCGTACCCACAATAGCCAGGGCCATCAGAGAGGTTATTAAATAACCCTATAGAAGCTCACGCTACTGCGTCTTAGAAAACGGCTGGAAGATATCCGTGTCAATTGTTCTCTCAAAGCAGGCGCGCCCGGTATCGTGATCCCAAGATTCGTTTGTGCCAAACGGTCCCGGATATGGATATGAAGACACTACCCCATCACGCCCTTCGTAATAATCTAGGGGCATGGGCTCAATCCCTCCTTTAGAGTATTCAAGCCAACCCTTGGGCATAGGCAAGGCAAAGGTGGCGCAAAGCTCAAATGTAAGATCGCCCTTCACGGAATATTCGTATTGCTTCCCGCTTTCGAACTCAGGATCAGGCGGAATCGAATAACCCACCAGAGGATCCTTGAGATCGTCTAAGCTCTTTGGAAGCACTTCTTTCTGCTGCCAGTACGTAACTATTTGCCCCTGGATGGATTGCAAATCTTGAATACGCCTCTCGTCAAAGCGCAGCAATCTCTGTTTTGCCGGAGAGCCGATGGTCATAAATCCGGCTACTATGGCGGCTACCACGATAAGGCTTGCTGTAACTAAAGAGGCAATCTGAACAAATCTCTTACCCTTCTCGCCCCTAAGTTCCGAGAGGTAATAAAGCCCTACTAATAAGGCAACCACAAGGGTGGTCACAACTTTTAATATGAAACGCGTAGTTATCTCCCCCTCTACGAAATAACGCACTAAGGTTATGAGATCTATGGTGATAGCAATGCTTGCAAGAAAAACGATAAGGTAGAGCATCCACTTCTTGATGGTAAGATCTATGCGCCCCAGCTGCCCAGCCACCAATTTTGTCCAAAAGTAGGAAACTATTAGAAATATCGGAAAAATGACGATGAGTGTCGCCAGAGCGCCCCTTATCGCCGTAAATTCATACGTATTGTACCCATACGAATAAGTCGCGTTTAAAATGTCCGGAAACTTTTTGTCTAATAGCCCAAAAATTAAGTTCAGGAGCGAGGTAACGGTCGTAATGAGCCAAACAAGGATAAACAAGGAAACAAAGAAAAACTTCGGGCTTAGCTTCTGTTGGCTTTGTGCGTTATCCAATTCCATATTCTAAACTTCCGCTAATTATATACTTTTAGAGATTCCGGAGCCAGTAATGCGCATAGGTTATCTATCAGCCCTTAATCTGCAATATAATTGAGGTATGGACGGCACAGAGAGAATCAATGTGAAACGAGGAGCTTTGGTTAGAGTAGTTCAAAAACAAGACCAACAATCTGAGAGAACAACTGAAGGAATCGTCAAAGATATCCTTACAAACTCCCCAAATCATCCCCGCGGGATTAAAGTTCGCCTTGAGAGCGGTATTATTGGGCGAGTGAAAGAGGTTTTGTAAATCTGGTTCCCCCTACTGGACGATGCTATAACCTGTTAGGGGGTCTTACTAACTATTGCACTTCTATGTAGCTGCCTGTATGATTTCAGTATCTTCCAGTCCTGGCATGGACTGAAAGGGTATCACATCTAAGGACCACCCTCCGCGAGGAGGGTGGTTTCGTTCACCCTCCTAATGATTTATCTCTCCCTTTAACCTCTTTTTCCTGTACTCTATCTCCTTCCCCCAGATGTCCGTCTCAATATCAAGCACATCCGTATAGCCGTTGCTACCAGTCCTTAGTTCCTCAGAGACATTATTCCTTGATGAAAATATATATACCTGCTTCCCCCTCCCCATTAAATAGCTTGCCAACGCTAGGAAATCAGAGTCACCGGTAAATAAGATCGCAGTATCGTACTTTTTCATATTATGTAGAGC
Source organism: Candidatus Colwellbacteria bacterium GWA2_46_10 (assembly GCA_001817635.1). Classification (GTDB taxonomy): domain Bacteria; phylum Patescibacteriota; class Minisyncoccia; order UBA6257; family Colwellbacteraceae; genus GWA2-46-10. Next base: position 25,094 of record MHIS01000016.1, on the reverse strand, counting down.
GTCTATCGTTATTTCCACATCCATGTTGCCCTTTTCCTCTATGGTCTCGCCCTCCTCCGTTACCGTCCTTATCCGTTTTAGTTTTTTCTTCACAACATTGATTCCTAACCCCTTCTTCAGAAACGTATAGAATCTATGTCTTCCCTCTAGGCTGTACTCGCGAGTTCTGTCTGCTGGGTAGGCAGTGTAATAAGAAATCTCCACTGAGGTGGTTTTGAATTTATCCTTTACATATTTTTTAAGTTTCTCGTAGTCAAAAAAATAACCTTTAACTTTCTGGGCTGCCCATAAATTGGAGGCATCTATAAAAACATGGATTTTCACTCCCAAATCTTATCACTCCTGATGAGTTGCTTACCAGCTTTCCCTACTGGATACGTTCAGAACTCTGGATTGGGTTGAAGTTAAGAATCAAAAGAGGTGATGAACCGCCAAATATACTTATGGTATACTGCCGGTGATGGAGCCTTTAGCGAGCCGTATTAGACCGAAAAGCTTAAAGGAATTTGTGGGCCAAAAACATCTTGTCGGCAGTGGTAAACCGCTCGCCGTTGCGATAAGAGAAAAACATCTTTTTTCATTCATTCTGTGGGGTCCTCCTGGGTCTGGGAAAACAACGCTCGCGCGTATATACGCAAAGGCCCTAGACGCCGAGCTCTATGAACTGTCCGCCGTCTCCGCGGGAAAAGACGATATTCGTAAAATTGTCGACGAGAAGCGCAGCCAAGCGACACTTCGCCCTAAGGCTCTATTTCTCGACGAGATCCATAGATTCAATAAAGTTCAACAGGATTACCTCCTCCCGTTTGTCGAGCGCGGCGATCTAACGCTTATCGGAGCAACTACGGAGAATCCAAGCTTTGAGGTAATTGCGCCTTTACTCTCTCGTTGCAGAGTTTTTGTCTTATATGAACTATCAGACGATGAAATGAAAAAAATCGTTGATCAAACCGGCTTTAAAATTGACGATACACCGCGTGATTGGCTTGTCGCTATGGCAAACGGTGACGCGCGGCAGGCTATTACGATGATAGAAAATACGAGTAAACTCTACGGAAAAATTACGTTGGAAACTCTTAAAAACACGCTTCAGTCGAAAACGCTCCGTTACGATAAAAAGGGAGAGGAACACTACAATACGATCAGCGCTTTCATAAAAAGCATGCGCGCGAGCCAGCCCGACGCAGCGCTTTACTATATGGCGAGAATGATTGACGCTGGCGAGGATCCAAAGTTTATAGCACGAAGGATGGTTGTATTTGCAAGCGAGGATATAGGAATGGCTCAGCCGACAGCGCTCGTGGTCGCGAATGAAGTATTTCGGGCTGTTGAGATAATAGGGTTGCCGGAGTGCGGGATAAACCTCGCGCATGGCGTTGCATACCTTGCGACCGCGAAAAAGAATAGAAATGCCTACAACGCATATATGAGCGCAATGAAGGATGTAAAGGAGTTTGGGAACTTGCCAGTTCCACTAAAAATAAGAAACGCCCCAACAAAACTCATGAAAGATCTGGGCTACGGCGAGGGTTATGAAAAATACACAAAAGACGACTTACTACCAGAGAAGCTTAAGGGGAAAAAGTATCTGCACTAGATATCGGCTCCCCTATTGGATAGGCTTAGAATTCTAGATCTATGTATGCCAAAAAACTCAATAAAAACTTAAAAAATGTTATAAAAAAAATTATCTGTGTCTTCTTTTCTTTGCTTTGGCTTCAAGCATAAGCCGTTTTATTTCTAGTCTTTTCTTGGTTTTATGTGAATGTGATTTCTTATAATTTACAATTCCTTTATCTCTTTTTGCCATAATCAGAATCTTACCACATTCTTACTGCTTATTTACATGCTCCCCCTAATAGACGACGCTAGAACCTGTTCTAGGGCCTTGATGCTAGAAACGTGAACCTCTAGTGGATGATGTTAGAACCTGTTTTGGTAAGCCTTGGCTTGAGTCCACCAGCATAGCTACCTAGGGCTATTAGTAGTGGATAAGTTAATGGGAAAAACAATTCGTTGATTACTGAATTGAACGACCAGAGCCCACCAGTCAAGACTGGGATAAAAGCGAATATAAAAACTGCTATTGCTGCTCCATTTGCAAGTTTTTTCTGGTCAATCTTAGTTAAAGAAAAGCCGAGAGCAAGTGGAATTACACCAACCCATGGATATCTAACATATACGAATATGAAGAGGAATAGGACTACGAAAACGAGCAGGAGAAGGAAAGCCTCTCCCGAAGATGGTGTCTTATTATGAGAAGGCTCAATATTACTTGGGGGTTCAATCGCCTTCTGGGGTATCTTTGTGAAAAGATGTGTTACTAAAAATGCACCAGTGGAAAAAACGAACATATATACTACCGTTAAAGTTATGAATAATCCTGATACGTCATCGATACCTACGCCTAATCCAACGGCAGTAATATCACCTACTATCATTCCTATAACAAGAAAAGCAGACCATACCCAAGCCAGCATTAGTTTTCCCATCGACTTACTTGTAATGATGCAGACAAGAATGGCCAGTACGAATAATACAATTCCAGATAAAGAACCAAGCCATGAGGGGACCTTACTAAGTGCCTCCAATAAAAATGTGTATGCGAACCCCGTCACAAAGGACAGGAATATCGTCAATATAGATTTTCTCAAAAGATTACTACTACTCATTGATTCTCATTATACAACTTACTCGGTTTGCTTCGTAATCTGGACTAGTAATGTTGCCTGAAGACTGCTCCCCCTAGTAGACGACGTTAGGACCTATTTTAGGGCTTTGATGCTTGAAACGTAGACGGATAGTGGACGACGTTAGAACCTGTTTAGCTTGAACAACCTAGCAAGAAATGCCCCTACGAAAGAAACAACGGGCCCTCCTAGGGCTAAGAGGGGGATAAAAACTATTAAAACTAGTCCCGCTGAGCCTAAATCAATTAACTGGATAAAAGAATAAAAAGCTCCGAGAAAAAGAAATATGGGGAAAACGATAGCTAATTGATACGCTTTATGCTTTTCCTTGACTAAAACTCCTATGGCTAAACCTACTAATAGGTAAATTATGGAAGCTGCAGGAATTCCATAATTAGTCAGGACAAAACTTACAACTATGCCTGCTAGCAAACCAATGATTATTATTAATAATGCTCTATATATCTTCATACCCAAATTATATATCAAACTGTATTGCAGCTCCCCCTAGTAGACGACGTTAGAACCTGTTTAACTACTGTATTTATCGAAAAAATTCCTATAAGTATTCAGTGAGTGTTGAAATCCTGTGTGGAGCGGTTCAGGGAAATCACTTAATTTAAACCACCCAATCTCATCTATCTTATGCGGTTCGTTGTTTTTAACATCCTTGGGGTCAACCAGGATGAAGGAAGAAATAGCAATCCAGTGGGTCTTCTTCCCATTTTGTTCTCTTAATATCGGATGAGCTGGGAGCTGTTCCTGTATCTCACCGCTACAACCGTATTCTTCCATAACTTCTTTCAAGACATTCTCCTCTACAGTCATACCAAATTCGAGCTGGCCAGAACCAGCATCCCACCTCCCCTGCTCATCACGGCACTGCTTACTTCTTTTATGCAAAAGAAAGTTTCCCTTTCCATCGTGACAATAAAAAGGAGTTGTTATCCCTACATAATCGATACCTGGTTTCATACCCATAACTATATCAGAAACCTATTAACGAGCTCCCCCTGATAGACGACGTTAGAACCTATTTCGTTGGATTAAACCTAGAAATGCTACCCCCTAGTGGACGACGTTAGAACCTGTTTGGTAAACTTTGGCCATGACCAAAATTATTCTGCATGGTGGATTTACTCGTGATGATAACGAATCAAATAGGTCTTACTATCGTGAAATCACCAAAGACCTGGGAGAAGGCTCTACTGTTCTTGTTGTCCTCTTCGCTCGTGAAGTAGATGAGTATCCAGACTTGATGAAAGATGAAATAAACAAACTCACTCAGAGTACTAATAAACACCTAAATATAGTCCAGGCCTCGGAGGATGAATTTATGAAACAAGTAAAAGGGTCTGACGCTGTAGTCATAAGAGGTGGTGATACTGCCAAACTAATGGAAGTCTTTAAGCGACATCCTGAATTTATGGAAGCGGTTAAAGACAAAGTTGTCGCTGGCTCTTCTGCTGGAGCATATTTATTTTCTCGATACTATCACTCTGGCACTCGCAATAAAGTGTTTGAGGGACTAGGCATCCTTCCTATACGCATAGCATGCCATTATGGCAGTAAAGAACTTGAGGGAAGAGGAAATCCCCTTGAACAGCTAGAGGAGTATCCCCACGATTTAGAGTTAGTTGTGCTTAAAGATTACAAATGGAGAGTGTTCAAAATTTAACTTAGCACTACATCTCTCAACTCTGGAAATTCTTCAGTTCCCATATGTCTTAATATGTAATGCCCCCTACCTTCTAACTCTATTACTTTGCCACCCAATGCATTGTGGAATAATTTTACGCTTTTCTTGCCATCTGCCGCCTCATTGTCTGCGGTAAAGATTATTACTTCGCTCACTTGTGATTTCACTGATTCATCTATGGGGTATTCATAGAAAGCTCTTTTTAGAGCATCGTTTTGTGGTGCTATTTTCCAGGGGGCCACAAGTATTAACCTTTTAACTTTCTGGCCAGAATCTCCTAGCCAACGAACTAGAAATGCACAGCCGCAACTGTGCCCTATAAGAGTGTCTTCCTCTGATACTTTATATTTCTCAAACTCTTTTTTGTATGCTTCGTAGTTTGGTTCCCAAGGAGCTGGCATAAGTGGAATCTCCACATTTATACCTTTTGACATCAATTCCTTCTTTAACCAAGGCATCCAATGTTTGTCATAGGTCCTTGTCTGTGCATCCATGCCCTTTTCAGCACTGGAGGGGCACCCGTGAATTATATATACCGTTCCCATAGTGAAATCTTACCACACCATACAAGCTGATTGTTGGCTCCGCACCATGTACGAAGTTCGAACCTATTTCAGGGCTTTGATGCTTGAAGCGTGAATCTCTAGTGGACGATGTTCGAACTTATTTACGCTTGTGATTGCCTAACTTCAATAACAAGAAGACTGATGCAAAGAAAACTCCATTCAACAGTAGTATTTTCTTAAAGGCCAAATCGTAAGTATCCCTTATATCGGTGCGTGATAACTCTGGGTACTTATACCAACCCTCAGTGTCCGAAGTAACCATATTCTCCCACCAAGATGCCTTGTACCAGATATATGCAGAAAGCCCTAGGACAAGGAGTAGACTAACTAGAATAAGTATCCTCTTCATAATCTAATGCTATCACAACATATAAATTTGACTATCCTGGTGGACGATGTTAGAACCTGTTTAGCAGTATAATTATTGGCAAAGAATGAACTTGCTAAAAGAAAATTGGTTTAAGGCGACATTGATAATTCTTTCCGTAGTTGTAGTGCTTGTTCTTTTGCTTACCTTAGCATCGAATGCCCATACGACTATAACAACCAAGGATGGGCAAGATTCTTTGAGGGAAATTCTGCCTCTGTATTTCTATTCATACCCCTACGAAGAGGAGAATGGCCCGTATTCAATTGAGTGTCCACAGACAAAAGATATTGACTGGCAGCTAGCCATCTACGCACTAAGTGCCCATATACAATTTGAGGCGCCAGAAGAAGATTATGGTCCCGCGGAAATCCAACGCAACTTTGACGAAAATTGCGAGCGCAACATGCATATTTATGAGACACTCCTTCCTAGATTAAGGGCAGAAAATGGTGAGACCTAATTTGATCTTGAAAGTGAAGCTTATCAAGAAGTATTGGCTAAAAATACTCCTTCGGACCCTCTTTGTCATTTGGGCGTTTTATTTTCTGATGATGCTGACAAATACGGGTGCATACATGAGTAACTTTGAAGTGTTACTTATCGCCGCTGTGGTAGGTGCAGCCGCCTATAGTATGGGCAAAAGTAATGTATCAACGCCACTTGAGATGGAAATAGATATTAGAGATGAACGAATGCAAGAATTAATAGAAGAGGTTAAGGCTCTTGAGGAAGAGGCGGAGGAAAAGGGGGAGGCAATGAAAAAGGAGATCGAGAGTCTTGAGGAAGAAATCCGAGAACTTAAAGGGTGAGTAGGTATCGTGAAGGACGTTCGGACTGAGATTATGAGGAATACTGGGGTTTGGGTGCCTACCCTAAGTCCTCGTGGGGAAACCTAAGTGTAATAGTTAGACTTCCTTGGTTGCCAGCCTTCCAAGTGTGTCTGATATTTGGTTCAAAGAAAACAAAATCTCCCTGGCACTTCATTCTATAATCCTTATCCTTATCGTCTGGGAATAATACTTCGTGACTGCCCTCAATCAGGATTGTTATCGTGCTATTCTTTGGATCAGCTTTTGCTTCGCTCTTACATTCCCCTGGGTGAGCATAATACCACTTCATTTGCATACCCTCGTATCGCCAGGGGTATGGGAGTGTGTGGCTATCAAGATCTCCGAAGAACCAACCGTTTTTACCGTTCTCTTTCTTATGAATGCTCCCCGACTGGATTTTCTCGTTTCCCATATTGGACTAATTACTTCTTATATGTTCTAACATCGTGCCTGTTACAGCCGGGACAGTTGAACGCAACAAAGTAGTGGGTTTTAACATACTTCTTTTTAACGTAGGCTGGACCTTCTTCTCTTTTAATTTTTACCCCTATTCCACAAATCGGGCACTTAGACGGCTTGCGGTAAGCAAAATTGCTTCGCATTTTCTCTACATCCTCATCTGTCCACGTATTGGCTGGATAGTCATCCATCTCCTAAACAATACCAAAAGTTCTACCTTCCCGTTAGGGGTATCAAAATTAACTACTGTTTATGGGGGTAAAATCGGTGGGTGCGTAAAATTACTTGTCCCACCGAAATCCCCTACCAAAGTGTCCCCACTTGGCAGTTTCATAGAAAAGGGGTCTTCCAATATTCAAGGTCTTAATAATTCCTTTAGGAGTGAGATCATAACCAGAAACAGTCTCAAGTACGCCATCTATTTTGGCTACTGCCATTACTGGCTCAGTGACTCCGATTACATAACCCAGTTTAACCAAGACCTCACTAGCTTCTTTCTGCTTGAGGAGATCTACGGCTATCTTACGTGCCATATAGGCTCCGCTTCTATCTACTTTTGTTAGGTCTTTACCAGAAAAACTACCTCCACCAACTGGCACTTCTGGACCATAGTTGTCTATCACGATTTTCCTTCCTGAAAGACCTGAGTCTGCGTCAAAACCACCTGTGATCCACTCACCAGCTGGATTGATAAAATAGTTGTTAGCGGAAATTAATTGCCTAACCATCCCATCAAGATCTTCGGTTCTGGTGTGTTGGAAGCTTGCAACGACTGCCAAAACACTATCGCCACTTATAGTTACCTGGACTTTGCCGTCGTGGGGATAATGCTCATAGATGTCTCTACATAATTGCCGAGCTATCTCGTATCCCCTTGGCATATGGGTGTCTGTGTCGGAACAAGCGTAGCCGATCATAATGCCTTGATCGCCTGCACCACCACTATCTACTCCCCTGGCTATCTCCCTGCTTTGCTTGCTGGTGAAAATCTCCACTTCGTAAGCATAGCCTGCTATTTCACGCACAATTTCCTCAATAGACTGGGCGGAAAGATTAGAATCCCATTTGGTTGATATCTCACCTGTTATCTTAATTTTTCCGTGCCCTCCCATTACTTCTATTGCCACACGAGCATCTGGATCGCTGGACAGGTAATCATCTAAGATGGCGTCTGCTATTTGATCACAAATCTTATCCGGATGCATAGGAGACACAAACTCATAAGTCATTGCCTTTTTGTCCCTGTTCTCTTTGTACATTTTTATCCAAGCTTGGTTGAACATTTTTATTATTTATTTAGTTTAGACAAAGCAAAAAACGACCTTTTTATCTGATTGGTTGTAGCACCTATCTTGGGTCGTCATCTCCAAGGGTTGCTGGGCAGGTTATTGGGCCAATCCCCTATCTGCCACTCCTGATAAATCCAATATTCAGTTGTATAGTTATTATACTAATTTATGACTTATCGGTAAATTTTCTTAACCACGAACAAGTGCTCGAGCACCCTATCATTAACTGGTTTGTATTGTCTTTTTTTATGATCCCTTTCAGTTCTAAACCTTCTGTAGCCCGTAGTATATTCTTTGACATGCCCCGTTTTATTAAGGATTCTCAGTATTTCTTCTCTAGGTATTATCCCCTCGTTGTTGTAACTTAGTATTATATATTTGGCATTTATGTTATTAATTAAATCTTCAAAGACCTGGGTGGCATTTGTTTTTTGTGAATAGGCAGACTTTTTCGAAGAATAATCTCTTTGGCCAGTCTTACCAGATAAAATTTGCTTATCCCATACAGCCAACGTCTCTAATATGTGGAAGTTTGGTGCGTATTGACGTTGGTTATATGGTGGGTCAAGGTAGACTATATCTCCTTTTATCTCTCGTACTAATTCGTTCGCATCTTTTTGGTAAACCTCATTAATCAATCCGTTATCAGATATTTTTGGGGGCAGCAATTTTATATCCTTCAATGCCATCGATCGCCAGATTTTTAGATATGCCCCATAAGTGCCTGAAATGTTTGCTACGAAATCTGCTGCATCAATTAAGCTATATACAAGCACCTGGTACTCATCGTTTGTAAGAAGCCTTTTATCCTTCCAGTTTTCGATGTGATCCCTTATGGCATCGACTTTCATGGCGTTTGCGTCAGAAAAGTATTGCCTTTCAGCCGAACCGCTTGGTGCAAAGTTATCAAATACGTAACCCTTTATCGGGTCAATCTTATTTAGAGAGTCAAGAACACTCATCACACCATTATCCGAGATTTTCGAAAATGAAGGTATTTTATTTAACTTTATAAGCACATACTGAGCCACATACGAATAGGTCATAAAGTCATTTGATATAACTTTATACCCTTTTCCTTTGAAGTATCTTCCCACCGATCCTGTACCACTAAATAAGTCGACAAATGTCCCATTTTTGGGAAGACCCGAATCTAACACAGCATCATATATAAATTCTAGAAGGCGTGTTTTATTGCCTATATATTTCATATAAATTCTTTCATCAGTTGATTTTTTAGATCTGCATCGAAACTTTCAGAAAAAACTAGTCTAAATTTTGTTCTATTGAATTTGTCTGTATATACAATAATAACTACATAGCTTTCACTATTTGCAATATCGTTGAAGTGACCCATTTTGATGCCACCCTGAACAGTGGAGGCCTCGCTGTCGACGTAGTAGTCTGGATCTTTTGTGGGTGTAGTCCCTAGATTGTATAAAAATGCATCGAATTTTACGTTATTCTTGCGATACGTTTTATCAATAATCTCACTAACATCTTTTATGGCTTGCTTAATTTTACGGTCGCTCAAAATTGATTGATATTTATCCTTGCCCTCTGCAAGCATAAATTTGTTTTTCTGTTGCATTACTAAATCGAGCTTTGTAGAAACACGATTTATTTTTTGCTGAATTCCGTTTATTGATATCTGCTGCCAAGAAGAGTGATGCGTATGTATGAAGCATAACTCCCAGCTAGATTTAATAGTGGACTGGTTTAAGTAGGTTGAAACCACCGCAACCTCTTCTGTCGATGTATGTGGCAAAACAGTCTTAATATCTACTGGCGAATACGAGGTCGCTATCAAAGTAGGCAACTTAAACTTCGATACAACTTGACCATTGCTCAAAATAAGCAAATCGAAATAGGTGGCTATGGCTTTATTTATCTTATTATTACCATCCTTACCCTCTACACTAGAAAACGTCTTGTCTGGGGGTATAGCTACAATGTGATTGCCGAAAACATTTCGTTTTTTATTTCCATACAAGTCATATGCCAATAATTCACAAAATGCGACTATCTCACCGCTCTCTGGGTCTGGCGAAAGAGTTAATTTGGCATTGCTGTATTTCCAAACACGAGTAGGAAATACGACGGTTTCTTCAAGTGTTAATACTTCATCAAATACATTTTTGTAATTGGGGTACTTGGAGTCTAGATATTCTTTAAGCTTAGCTGTGTTGATAATGCCAGCCTTACCATTAGGCAAAAAACTTCTCGCAGGACCTATGCTGCTGAAGTAATCTAACAGTGGCTGCATTAGGCTTTTGTTAATCGACTTTAATGAAGGATTCCAGATAACTAACTTTGCATAGTCTATATCCGCCATCAAATAGTTAGCTTCGAAATTATTATTTTTTGAGTATATCCAGTCTATCAAATCATCAATAAATACATTGCTATTATTTAATAGACCATTAATAGTTTCTGCTGTTATTGTAGGTAAATCTTTTATAATTCGTGCAGATGGCTCCACAATTCCACCGCTAGCACTTTTATGTTTACCTTCTTTCAAATAAGCAATCATGTGTGCAAAAAACTGTTTTTCAAGCTCAATTTTCTTGTGTAGATGTTTTGAGTCAGTATCCGTTAGAAGAACTGACTTAATGTAGTTTGAGAATAAAACTTGGCTATCTATGGGCTCTCTTTGCCTAGTTTTTGATCCATCAAAGTTATTTTCAAAATAAGCCACCAATGAAGGGGTTTTATATCTTGCTGAGTATAGTAATTGGTTAAAAACCTGGAGCGAATTTGGCTCACGAATTGTGTTTTGTGATTCATCTTTGCCGCTATAAAAAGTTTGGTATATAAATGGAACACCTATTCTAGCCGCAGCTACCTTTCGACCTTCACGTTGCCACTGCGAGTTACCGACGGAAGCAGTTTCGGTGTTTTCGCCAGCCAAAATAGCCTTTTTACTATTGATGGAATAAAAAATATATTCGGGTAGATCAATGAACGATTTGATTGCATTAACATCGTCTGGCAGCTCCCATCTATCAAACGATCCACAAATCTTAATCCCATAATGGTTGTTGTCATTATCAATGAAAATGTAAATTGGTTGGTCTATGGGTTCATATACAATACCCTTGAAATCTAGTAGCTCACTACTTTTTGTCAGATAATTCAATATAGCTATGCCCTCTAGAATATTATCTGAATACAGTAGAAACTCCTTTTTATTACTAAGACTATCGTACTCAGAAATGGTTATAATTTTACCCTTAATCTGCGGATTGACGAGTAGGGACTGCATCTCTAAAGTTCTTTCCTAAATATTAAGATGTGTTGATGTATCATTGAGGGAATGTAGGCAAAAGGATACCCGTATATATGCAGCATCTTTGAGTCGTCGTGCCAAATAATATCTGACTTTAGCGTAAAATCATTTATTGCAGATATAGTTTTTGCAAGCTCCGCAGACAAGAAGTGAAATTCTTTCCCACGATACATATCACCTATAAATACTGCCATATACCCATTATTTTTTAGTGTAGGTGCAGCATTTTCGAAGATTGACTTCATTTCTTTTAACCAGTCTTCTTTGGTCTGTAAGCTCTTATCATTAAACTTTGATAATTTTGATACACGGCTAGCAGCGGAAGAACGAGTCTTTGCCACTTGATCCATAATCCAATATGGTACATCTGTTAATACAAAATCTACGCTTCCCGCCTCAATTTCTTTCATCTTTTCATTACAATCACCAATAATCACAGGGAACTCTTTTATGTTTTCAAGTCTACACACCTCAGAATATATATCTGTCCATTTTTTGTTAAGCTCAATGCCCATAGCATTGCGACCCGCTATTGCCGCACCCAACAAGGTCCCGCCAACTCCAGCAAGGGGGTCTAGAACCATTTGATCTTTTTTTGTGAAAATCTTTATTAAATCCCCACACAATTCTGGGGGTTTTTGACCACCATGCTGGGATCTTAATTTATGCTGCAAATTTGATGGATATATTTTATTTATTACTGTCTTGGTTGAGTATTGCCACTCTGCTCCGTTCAGGTCGTTAAGTTTGTTTCTTGGATCGTATTTTGGGTTTTTCTTACGCTCTCTTATTTCATCTCTGGACTTCTTCCTAGTAAGTTCTTCCTTATCATCACCAAATTCAAGACTCAATTTCAACGGATTATCCTTAGTCATTTAACTTTATAATCTTCTATTTACAAAGATAGTATTCTTGTGATTATTAGCAAGAATAAGGCAATCGCTAGTAAACAAATAGATGCGTTACTATAAAACTGTGAACACCTAGAATACTTTTCGTACTTTTCCTTCCCCAACTTTTCCTTCTCCCGGTGAGGATTTGCGAGCTTTTTGAATTCTTCCGAAAGCATCATCTTTCCCGTCTGTTGATTGATAAAACTACCTCCCCCCATAGACGCCCTCTCTATCTGGTTAGCAATCTCAGCAGCGTAGACTGACTGATGATTTATGCCAAAAAGCATGGCGTTGTATATCTGGCGTAAGACGCCACTTATAACAGAAAGCGCTACTAACGACCAAAAGGCTCCTATTAGATACACGTATAGCCGTTCCTTGGGTAGCCAATCTAGATTTACTAATGTCCAACCAAGTATGGCGATGTCAGCTCCTAGTATAAAATAGTCTAGCTTGAGGTTAGTTTTATAGTGATAATCTAGCGGCTCAGGCTGGTTGTCCATGCTCATATTCTACTTTCCTTTCGTATATATCACAAAATACAGCCTTGGGGTTGAGAAAATCAGCTCACGGGGATAAGTTATAGCAAGATGAAAACAGGGAATAATGACTTACATAGAGTGGCTGCGGGTGATCCCAGGAGGATACTCAAGGTGTATTGCAGAGCACTCTCAGATCCAGATGTAAAAACGCCGGCGTTTATGAGTAGGCTTGATAACTTCGTTAATTTTGTCAGAAGTAACCTCGTAACGCGAGAACTAATCCTTGATATCGATGAAGGCACAGAGGATAGCGATAGTTGGGGGAGCCCAGAGCGAGATCTATTACATAGCTGGTTGGCAATATCGGGCGGAAACGTTTGGGGCCATTATAGATCTTTAGAACTGACGTATGGCAAGGAGGGTGCGGAACGATTTGTTTCGACACTGAAGGAATCTGCAAAGATAGTTTGTGATCACTTGATCAAGGAACTTAACAAGCCCAACAACGCACAGGCCGATATCGGACATGAGGAATTAATAAGAAGCTTGGCACTTATTGTCGAGCAAGGCGTAAGTAAGCAAGATAGATATCAAATCGTGATTAATGATGACTACAATAATGCCCTTTGGGTCAATGGTGAATGTTGGCGATGTCTATACCAAGTTGCTGACGGGATGTTCCCTGATGCAAGTGACAATAAGGGTTTTAAGGATTATTTGAACTTTAGTAAGCAGTGTGCCCTATACTCTAAACGACCGTATCTACCAACACGGATTCTGAGGGTTAAGGATGCTTACTTGGTCCCCGCTATAGACCTTAAAATCATTACCCAAAAGACATTCGTAACACGTAGAAATAAACAATCTTGATAAAACAAGAACTTGGAAACGCTTGGAAAGTGGATAACTCAACGGACCCCGCTAAAATGGCGGGCTTTTTGATTCTTATTGGTACGTTTTCGGCATTTTCCAAGCCTATTTATCGTGTCAGGCTAAATATTATGAAAGTCGAGGATAGGCAGATAGTAGAGTTCCAGCGCATTTACGAGGAGCACTTTGGTGAGAAGATTTCTAGTAAAGAGGCCCTAGAAAAAGGTTTCGCCGTGATCAGGCTGGTCAAGGCGATATACGAACTAGAATATGAAAATGCAGAACATAAACGTAGGCAAATATGAGAAGCTACTCAGGCGAAGAGGATTGGAGCCCGCCGACTTACCCATCCGCGAACCACACAAGAAAACGAGGCTCTATCTTGATAACGAATATTTCAAAAAAGGATACGCCTCGAAATTCTCTAAGTGCGCCACAATGGTCTACGCCGCGCTGGCTATGCACGCCAATCACCGCTACCAAACGTGCTTTCCATCAATCGAAACTCTTATGAAATTTACTGGTATAAGAAATAGGAACTCCATAAATAACGCTATCAAAATACTTGAAGCTTTTAACATCGTGCTAGTCGAACACTCCAAGGGACGAATTTCTAATTCCTATACCCTCTTGAGGCCCGATGTCTGGAAGCCAATAAACAGTATCGATATTGATACGGTTATAAAGAGCAGGAAAACAGTATCAAAATCCAATGGCCAACAGTATCAAAAAGATTCTTCCAACAGTATCACCGGTGATACACGAAGTCATATAACGAAATCATATAAAAGAAATCAAGGTTTTTAGTAATACCTATGGACTACGTAAACGAAGAACAAGTAAAAGCTAGTGGGAACTCGATTCTTCGTGATAACAGAGGACGGCTGTTGCCCGGCGCTAGAAACAATCCAACCGGGAGGCCTCCAGACACAACCGAGCAGAAATTCATCAAAAAGGCTCTAAAGAGGTGGCTGAAAGAATACGAGCAAGAACTAGCCCAGTCCCTCCCTGAAATCGGCCCAGTGCTGGTAAAACAGGCCAAAAGGGGCGATATAAGAGCCATCGCGGAAATTCATAAGGTTCTTGGGGCGCATAACAAGCGGGATAATGATGTTCTTGCGCTCAAAATTGACTTCGATGAGGATAGGAAAAGATATGAGTAAGGTACTATTTAGAGCAAGCGGGTTAGGGCAATCAGACCGTCCCCTTAAGTTTTATGACTATGGCCGATGAAAAAACAAAATATTTCTTATATTCTAGAAAATCCTCTGAGCAGGAAGATAGACAGGTACTTTCTATCGACTCACAAACGAAAGAATTAGGAGAAATTGTCAAAAGGGAGAAACTCCAAATTGTTGATATTCTTCCCGAGTCCCACTCTGCTAAGAGCCCTGGTCGCCCAGTCTTTGATGAAATGATTCGGAGAATCGAGGACGGTGAAGCAAATGGGATTCTTGCATGGAGCCCAAATAGGCTTTCTAGAAACTCTGTCGATACAGGAAGGATAATATATCTTTTTGATAAAGGGATACTTCTGGAGGTAAGGACGCCAAGTCAGGTATTCTGCAACACACCAAACGATAAGTTCCTTCTAAGTCTATTCTGCAGCCAAGCAAAGCTTGAAAACGATAATAAGGGCGAGGATGTAAAGAGGGGCTTAAGAAGGAAGGCGGAAATAGGGTATCGACCTGGCATTGTACCCCCTGGTTATCTCAATACGCCCGACAGAGAAAAGGGATATAAAACCACTACTAACGACCCAGAAAGGTTTAATCTGATACGAAAAATGTGGGATTTAATGTTAACTGGTGATTATACTCCCCCACGAATTCTTGAAATCGCAAATAAAGAGTGGGGATATCGCACCTTAAGACGCAAAAAGCTCGGCGGACAACCACTCTCTCGCAGTGGTATTTATAAGATTTTTTCGAACCCATTTTATTACGGCACCTTTGAATATCCGGAGGGTAGTGGTAATTGGTACGAAGGTGGACACGAAGCAATGATTACTGAGAATGAGTATGATACGGTCCAAATAATGCTCGGCAGGAAGGGCAACCCTCGAAGCAAAAAATATAACTTCGCATTCAGAGGACCATTATTCTGTGAGGAATGTGGAGCTATGGTCACAGCAGAACATAAATATAAGAAGCAAAAAAATGGAAAAGTTCGTCACTATATCTATTATCATTGTACTAAGAGAAGAGGAAAATGTAGCCAAGGGAGTATAGAGGAAAAACAACTAGAGAAACAGATAGTGGCGCTCCTAAACAGGATTGATATACCACACGACTTTTACGAGTGGGCGATGGATGTGCTCAGAAAGCAAAATAGAGAAGAATTCGGAAAGAGGAGAGGAATGCTCATAAATTTACAAAAACAATATGATGCCTGTGTTAAAAGAATCGATGGATTAATAGATATGAGGGCAAATGGAGAGATTACTGAGGATGAGTTCTCAGTAAAGAAGCTAGGGCTTGTCGGAGAAAAGGAGCGACTACAGAGGCTCATAAACGATAATGACAACGGCATAGATGATTGGATTGAAAAAGCTGAAAGAGTGTTCAGTTTCGCAGAGCACGCCGTTGAGAGATTCCAGACAGGTACACCAGAAGACAAAAGAGGGATCTTGTTGTCACTTGGTTCGAACCTAACGCTTAAAGACCGAAAGCTATGTGTGCGACTAGAGAAACCACTAATTTTTGTGGAGGAGGCAGCCCTTGAGGTTAGAAGAATAAGTGAAATGTTCGAACCTCTGGAAAACAGGGTGGGCACTGCCCAAATTAGGGGTGAATACGAAAAGAGTTCTACCTTGCTCCGGGGGTCGGATTCGAACCGACAACCAACACGTTAACAGCGTGCTGCTCTACCGTTGAGCTACCCCGGAATATCGTTAGTAAGTTAGCAGATTTTAATTACTCCGTAAATGCGCTGCTTCCAACCTTTTCCACGACTCCACAATCTCCTCATATACTGCGTGATTCTTCCTATATAAATACTCTATCACCTTGCCCCTAATCCCCTCTTCAGACTTGCCCCCGAAACCTTTGCTAAAAGCAAACTGCTTGATCCTTCCAACTGCCTCTTGCACCTCTTCCTCTTTCTCAACCATTAACTCTACCTCAGCCACATCGTGACCAAAGTCTGCGCTGTCTATGTCTATATTAAAATCTCCCTCTTTGTATTTCTTCCGCAGGGTTTTGATGGGAACCATAGGCTTATAACCAGCCTTCTTGACCGTCTGTTCAAAATCGCCTCTTCCCAAACCCAGCTCTTCCCGTATTTCACCATCACTTGTTAGTTCCCTGTAGTGAGCAATAGGCGCGTTAATTACCAGTTCCGTGGACACTTTGAACTCGAACTGCCCATTGCGTCTGCGTAAATACTTATCTTGCTTCATTAGCACAAAGTCTGGCGTATCGTAGTAGACGTCATCTAACTTAACCTCGCCCACAAACTCGCTTCCCCT
>MHIS01000016.1:0-8171 GCA_001817635.1 Candidatus Colwellbacteria bacterium GWA2_46_10 | reverse complement strand
CGGACGTCACCCTATCGACGTCTCTTGGCTGTGCGCCTCTTAGCCGTGCGCTTTACTGTGCGCTTTTTGGCAGGAGCTTTCCTACGAGCAGCTTTTCTGCGTGCAGGAGCTTTACGTGCGGCTTTCTTGCGCGTTGCCTTTTTTCTCTTAGCAGGCATTGTATTTAAACTTATCCTACAACTGATACGAAGTGACGACCACTCACATTCGTCAGCCTTAATATAATTTTACGCAGAAAGAAACATAAAAGTATATGTGCATAACTTACAAAATTGTTTTTAAAGATTCTTTAGATCCAAAATTCTTCCCAAACTTTCTATTTGTGTCTTCACATACGTTGGAATTCCAACAATACAACCAGAATCCATGATCGCTATTCCTCCAGAATTTCCTTGATCGATCTTCGCAGAAGTTTTCACGTAACGCTCACCGGAACGAAATTCGAAACCAGAAACAATCCCGTCGGTCACGGTCAAACTTTCTCCTCCGATCCCCGGATATCCCAAAACAGAAATATGATTTCCGATACTTACCGAACTGCAGATCGGAACAGTGGAATCTTTCAGAGCATACAACGAAAGGTCAGATAGCAATCCTGCTTTTTTGTTGCCATCAACCTCTAGGGGTTTGAGATACGCAAGATCCACTCCCTTGCGGAATAAAGCATGTCCTTTGCTCTTGTACACGATATAGTCCTCGGAGTTGTCCGGGTCCGGATAGACCGCTATGACGCACTGCGAAAAACCCTCCTCATTCGTTTCAATAACGTGCAAATTGGTCTGGACGTAGTAAGGACTGCCATCCCCAAAGACATCGCCCTCGAAAAGCATACCCGATCCCTGCTGCAGATCCTCGGTTTGAGTGTTTTCCACACAAACGAGCCTTACCACCGAAGGGGCGTACCGATTGATGATATTCCCTGCCGCAGACGTATCTGAGGCGCTCACCGAGCCCTGGAAGCTATCTAGGGCCTCTTGCAGGAGCCGCTCACTCTCTTTTGTCTTCTCGAGCTCTTCTTCTTTTGAATCAATGGCTTCTTGCTGGGAAACGATGGTTTCCTCGCTCTCCCCGCTCAAGCGGGCTATCTGTTCCTTGGCGGTATCCAACTCCTTCCGTGTCTCAGAATACAAGCCGTAGCTCGAAAGAGCGACTACCACCAAAAGAGCAAACCACAAAATATGTTTGTTATCCTCCATGTGCACTTAACATGCTAACCCAACTCTCTATCGTGGTAAAATGGAGGTAAAGGTCGAGTTAACGTTTTCTAAAAGAAATGAAGTTGCATTCCTTGTCTTTCCTGCTTCTCATCATCGGTGGTCTCAACTGGCTCGCAGTGGGACTCATGGGATTAGATATCAGTATATTTTTGGGAGGCATGAGCTCTATAGCCGCAAAAATTGTCTACATCCTGGTTGGACTCGCAGCTATATATGAGCTTGTCGTCCATAAGGGACTTTGTAAGAACTGCGAAAAGGGCATGATGGAGAAAAAATAGTTTTCATCTCCTTTTACGAAAGTCGCTCTCTTCAGAGCGATTTTTGTACGACAGAGTAATATATAAGCAAACGCCCCAGATGGGGCGCTTCACTATCCGCACCTGCTAAACCCGCAACTCTTGCACTCAATACATCCTTCGGACATCACGATCTGCCCACCGCACTCCGGACACTCGGGCATGTAGCCGTAATCTGCCACGCTTCTTGCGGCATTCGTCCCACCTTGAGATAACATCTGCGCTTCATCCTCAACCGTAGCCATCACCACCTCTCCATCAAAATCTACGCCCTCACCGCCATTAATGTGTTCCTCCAAAATCTTCGCTATCGCATCTGGCAAGGAAAGGATGGTTCCTTTAGCGGTCATCGTTACCATCGGCCCCCTAATGCCCTTCAAGTGATCTACAATATACCTGGCATTGATATTGGAGCGTAGCGCCAAGGAAATCAGCCTGCAGATAGCCTCTGTTTGCTCCTGGAAGTACCCTCCGCTTTTTCCGAGAGTGGCAAAAACCTCAAACGGCCTACCTTTCTCGTCAGAATTGATAGTAATGAAGAGCTTCCCGTATCCGGTACGCACTCTGTATGTTTTGCCGTTTAGGACCTCTGGACGTTCCCTCTCTTGCAAAGTCGTATCCGCACTCCTCGTCACCTCCAAAACCACTTCTCCCCTCTCCACAACTTGGGATTTTAAATTGTTTGGATCCTCTGTGGTTTTAACAATATCGCCTTCATTCTTCCCCACATTTAGGATTTGAATAGCGCGGCTACCGTCCCGATACACCGTGCAACTCTTGCACTTCATTTTCCAAGCGTCTATGTATGTCTGCTTCACGTCTTCCACGGTCGCATGATTTGGAAGATTAATTGTCTTGGAAATTGAATTGTCCACGTGCTTTTGGAAAACCGATTGCATAGCGATATGCTCCGGACCCGAGATATCCATCGCCACCACAAATGCGTCTCGCAAATCTTGGGGAAGCTCTACCAGATGTTGGATAGTGCCTTTCGCTACCACTTCCTCCTTAATGGCTTCTTTTTCTTCCTTGGAAAATCCCCTCCTATTTAACTCCGTTTCAAAGTGTCTGTTGAGATATTGGTAAAACTCACCGTCCTTGTCTTGTTTGATGAAAGCGAGCGCGAAATTCGGCTCCAATCCGGATGAACAATCAAACATCATAGCGATTGATCCGGTGGGGGCAACGGTAGTCAACGCGGCATTGCGCATCTTCACTTTTTTCTTACCCTTGGCAAACACAGACTTCTTCCAGTTTGGAAACTCCCCTTTTTCCCTAACCAGGTCGCGAGAGGCCTTGTGAGCTTCCTCTTGGATAATACCCATAGCCCTCTCTGCCATTGCATATCCTTCCTTCGAGTTATACTTAATACCCAATTGATACAGGAGATCGGCAAATCCCATGATCCCTAGTCCCACCCGACGGTTCTTTATGGCCATTTCACTCACCTTGGCCACGGGGAAGTCAAATTTATCAATAACGTTATCCAACATGCGCACCGCCACGCGCGTTACTTCCCTCAGCCTCTTTTCATCCAATTTACCGTTTTCCACGAGGACCGCCAGGTTAATGGATCCCAAGTTACAGTTGTCGTAGGCGTGTAAAAACTGCTCCCCGCAAGGATTGGAGGTATATATAGGCCCTAGATCAGGTAAAGGATTCTTGCGGTTTACCTCATCGATGAAAACCACCCCCGGTTCACCGTTATTCCAAGCGTAGTGGGCAATCTCATCAAATATCTGCCCTACAGTAATATCCATCGGTTCCACCCCGCTCACGCTCCCATTTGGATTGCGCAGCACCTTGTGCGGCCTCACTTTCTTGCCTTTCCATACGCAGTACCACTGTTTATCCGGATGTTCTAGTACTTGCTTCATAAAACGGTCCGTTAACTTTACGGAGATATTGAAATTACGGATGTCTCCCTCTCTCGCTTTGGAAATAAGAAAGTCGTGGAAGTCCGGATGTTCAACGCTGATCATTGCCATATTGGCACCATGTCTTCCTTGTTGCTTGATAGTGCCAAAAGCGGCGTCGTATACCTTAAGGAATGACACGGAGCCAGACGAAAATCCCCTAGATGTTTTAGTTGGAGAGAAGGTGGGGCGCAACTCATCGAGCGCGAACCCCAAACCCGATCCGGCTTGTTGCGAAAGTGCTGCGTCTTTCAAAGTTTGGAAGATGCCCTCCATTGAATCTGGAATCGGCAACACAATGCAGTTGGCAACCACCTTGGTACCTGCCCCGGAGTTCGTGATGGTTCTCCCTGCGGGAGTAAACTCCTTGTTCATCATCACCTCCAAGAAATCTTTTTCTATTTTCTTGACTTCGTTAACTTTTTTTCCGTACTTAGTTTCTACTGCCGCTAAATCTCTCGATACGCGATCGAGCATATCGGCTGGAGTTTCTTTTTTCCCTTTTGCATCTTCCCAAAGGTAACGCTTGTTCATCATCTTCAGAGCATTCTCCGAATATGACTTGTTGATTTTGTCTTTCAGTTGCTTGTTCACGGTCAGGTGGGGAATTGTCTTTATCGTAGACTCATCTTACCTGCCCTACTCTCTTTCTCAAAATGCTCTGCCTGTGGATAATAAAAGAAAACTCCCTGTGGAGTTCTCCTTTTCCCCAAACTTTTCCCTTTAACGTCTCTTCCTGCGTCTCAAAAAGGCCGGAATCTCCCAAATATCCTCGCTTTCGGTCTTTCTCTCCTCCTCGGCTCCCCTTTTTCCTATTCTGCGGGGTTTCTCTGACATCTCCTCGCCCATTTCTTCACTCTCTCCCTTTTCCTCTACATCTTCCTCAACTTCTCTTTCCTCCAGGGGCTCATTGCTCCCCATGCTAAAAAGTCCAAATCGGTCCGGATCTTTCAACTGATGCGAGCTGTTAAACCCTGTGGCAATTAAAATAATTTTGATAGTGCCCTTGGCCAGTCTTCTATCTTGATACGCTCCAAAAATTATCTTCGCTCCCGAATCTACATTCTCGGTTATGATCTGCGCGGCTTCATTAATCTCCGACATCTTAAGATCCCGCCCTCCGGATACTGAAAAGAGTACTCCCCTCGCTCCGTCCATTGAGCTATCAAGCAAAGGTGAGTTAACCGCTTCGTCCACCGCCTTAGCCGCTCTATCTTTTCCCTTAGCCATTCCCACACCCACGACAGCCGTACCGGCATCCTTCATCACCGCCGTGATATCCGCGAAATCAACATTCACTAAACCGGAAGCGGTAATCATATCGGCGATCCCCCTCACTGAATTTTTCAAAATTTCATCGATCTTGTCGAAAGCTTTGAACACCGGGGTGCTCGCGTCAATGATGTTGAAGATTCTGTCGTTGGGAATTATGAGCAACGTATCTACTCTATCGCGCAGTTTGGTAAGACCCTCTTCCGCGATACGCATACGCGCAGAACCCTCAAAGGAGAAAGGCTTTGTCACTACCGCGACCGTCAAAATGCCCATGTCCCTCGCAATATCCGCAATAACGGGAGTAGCTCCGGTACCGGTTCCTCCTCCCATACCAGCAGTCAAGAAGATCATATCCGTATCTTTCAAAACCGCCTCTATCTCTTCTCTGCTTTCCTCAGCGGATTGCTGTCCCAATTCAGGGTTCATGCCAGCGCCCATGCCTCTAGTTATGGCCTTGCCAATATGAATCTTGCGCCTTGCCTCACAACTTTCGAGATCTTGGACGTCGGTATTGACCGCTACTAACTCCACCCCCCTAATGGGATCTCTGCTCATACGGGTAACGGCGTTGCCACCCCCTCCTCCAATACCCAATACCTTGATCTTGACCACCGGTTTTTTAGAAACACTCCTGCGCACGGCGTGCAAAGCCACTTTCTTAGCCCTTCTCCCGATAATTCTCCTTCTGCCCCTAGATTGGACTCCCGTCAACTTGCGGGTTGTTTTCTTAAATACCCTCTTTTCTCTTCTTGAGGTTTTTCTCCTAACCGCCGCTTTTATGGTGGTCTGTTTTCTTCTTATTCTAGTTTTTTTCTTAGCCATACCAGTTTACGGGCGCAAAGATTCCCAAATTTTACCAAGGAAGCCGGGTATTGCTACGGGGGTCATCGTTCTGGCCCTCGATTTTGCCTCATCGCTGTGCAAAGGCAATCCCAGAGCGCATGTATATTCGGGAGATTCAATTAACTCTCTGCTAGCCGCGTCCTTGGATACAAACAGAGCTCCGTTGGCTGCCCCTATCTGGGTCGCCATCCTTAGTTCCCTTTGTACCAAATCAGCCACTCCGGGCATCTTAGCCCCTCCCCCGACAACCACCACCCCTCCGGGCAGGCTTCTTTCTTTGCCGATTAATTTTAGTTCATCATTGACAACTTCGCAAATCTCTGACAAACGGGCCTCTATCACCTCCGCTACGAAGCGTTTTGAGGGTGATCTGCTAATATCGGAATCAAATTTCTTTAAATCAATGTTCTCCCTGCTTGCTACTTCCTTCGCAAGTGCGTATCCGTGGGTAATTTTTATTTTCTCTGCTAACTCTGGCGGAATCTCTAGGGCCAAAGCTAGGTCGTTAGTGATATAGCTAGCACCTACCTTAAATACTTTAGTGTGCAAAAGTTTTCCCTCTTCATATACAGCAATACCCGTAGTGCTTCCTCCTATATCTATCAAAACTACTCCCAGCTCCAACTGGTTGTCTGTTAAAACGGATTTGGCCGACGCCAGGGGAGAGAAAACCATTCCTCCCGCCGTACCTCCGGCCATTTGAATACACTTTTGCAAATTGCGCACGCTCGGTTCAAAAGCCTCAACGATCAAATTGACCACCTCTAACTTGGCGCCCACCATGCCTCTTGGATCCTGGATATCCCCCACTCCATCTACGATAAATTCTCTATTTAAAACATGCAGGTTCATCTTGTTGGAGCGCGGACGGGGAACCACCGACGCCTCAATAGCCCTTTCCATATCGTCTCCATGAATTTCTGAACTAGCCCTGGAAACCGCCGTGTTCCCGTGGGATATGCGCACCGTAGCATCGGCACTGTTCACATTAAAATAGATGTTTTTGAGGGCGCCTTTGGAGACTTCCGCAACGTCATCAAAAATATCTCCAATAGCCCCAACTACACCATCCATGTCAACTACCGCCCCCCGGCGCACGCCTCTGGAAGGACGCGCGAACCCTTTGATCAAAGCTACCTTTCCGTCGTTCGTAGGCTCGGCGATAACCGCCTTCACGCTTGTGGATCCGACATCTAAGCCTAGTATCTGTGTTCTAGCCATTTGAGTACTTCTTTTTCTCTTTTTTCCATTTTCATATTATCACCTTTCTTTTGGTGCGTGAAACCTAGAAGATGGAGCAGCCCGTGTACTAGGATGTAGTGAATATCGTATGGTTTCGATTTCAAGAAACTTGGATTTAGGTACACCTCTCCCAAAAAATCTTCTTCTCCTGGAAACTTTAGACTCTCAACGGCTAGAACATCTGTCGGTTTATCTACTCCTCTGTATTTAAAATTCAATCTTCTCATTTGAGATGAGTTAACTAAATAGATCTCAATTTCCTTGGACATATGGTGGAATTTAAAAAACCCTTCGGCTGTTCTCCTTAAGGGTTTCTCGTATCGCGCAAGGCGTCTATCTAGACTCCTCACCACCATCCCTATTCTCCCAAAGCTTTTTTGACGGCGGCGCTCACTCTGCCCGACTCAGCCCTGCCAGCCACCTTGGCCATCACCGCTCCCATTACCTTCCCAAATTCGCTCCCTCCTGCAGCTATTACCTCCGCCACTAGGGCATCCACTTCAGCATCGGAGAGTTCCGGCGGCAGATATCCTTTAATAAGAGTTAGCTCCCCTTCTTCTTTACTAGCTAACTCTGCCCTTCCGGCGCTCGCAAATATATCCGCCGATTCACGGCGCTTTTTTGCCTCCTTGCGCAGTACCGCCATGATATCCTCGTCGGTAAACTCTTTCTCCTTTCCTTTGGCAATGTGTTCGTTATGAATAGCAGCCTGGAGCATACGAATAGTGCCGGCAACCTCGGAATTACCCCCTTTGAGAGCTATTTTCAGATCTTCTTGCAGTTTTGCCAAAAGTCCCATATTAGGTCTTGAAAGTCCCCATGCGCTTGGCGCGTTTGATCTCCTCTCTTTTCGCTCCGCGGTGCAGCGCTGAAACTCGACGCTTACCGCGATTGACGGCACGGTCATGGTAACGCTTGCTCTTAGCCTGTCTCACAACTCCGCTTTGCATCACCTTTTTGGTGAAACGATAAACAAGGGAGCTATTAGACTCGCCTTCTTTTTTTCTTAGATTGATATTAATTGCCATGTTTCGTTATTTTCTCCCTTATCTCCTCGAGCGTATCCTGCACAGGTCTTTTCACCACCCCTTGGATGTAGTGTCCCCCGTCATCCGGGAACCTCGGGATAATGTGCACGTGTACATGCTCTACGTGACGACCGACAATCTTACCGCTATTGACCCCGATTGTAAAATTGTCCGCTCCTAGCCCTTTTTCTATCATCCCCGCCACCTTTTGCACGGTTTCCATCACCGCACTCATCAAGTTCCCATCCAAGTCCATGAAGTCCTCAACGTGCTTTTGGGGAATGACCATAGTATGTCCGGGGCTCGAAGGGTCAATCTCTAGAAAGGCAAGGGTTTTTTCATCCTCATATAATC
>MHIS01000015.1 GCA_001817635.1 Candidatus Colwellbacteria bacterium GWA2_46_10 | reverse complement strand
GGGTACGTATAGAAATTTTTAGATCTCGATCACAACCGGCAAGATCATGGGGCGGCGCTGAGTCTTGTGATATATGAACTGTCCGATCTGGTCTCTGAAGAGGGATTTTAGGTAATCTGCATCCACGTTTTTGCTGCGGGGGATTCTTCCCACAATGCCCCTGATCCTGTGACGTATCTCTTTGAGAAGCTCCTGGTGTTCGCGCAAATATATGAAGCCACGGGAGATAATGTCGGGGTTTTTCATAACGCGGCCACTCCTGCGATCTATGGTGACGATCAAAACCACCATACCATCATCGGCAAGCATTCTTCTGTCGCGCAGAACCACCTCTTCAACATCTCCCACACCCAACCCATCAACCATGACGTAGCCCGTATCAACTTTTTCCTTACTCACCTCGAAGCCGTCTTTGGTCAGAAGACAGACATCGCCGTTGTCTATAAGCTTGACGTTATCTCTTTTCATTCCCACATCTTCTGCCAGCTGGCGGGCTACAGTACGGAAGTGATAGTAGGCATGAATGGGAACCAAGTATTTCGGCTTCATAGTTTTAATGACCAGCTTCAGGTCTTCTTGGGGAGCATGTCCTCCGGCGTGGATGTCGAGAAGTTTGTAGTTTTGGACCACGTCCACCTGGCGAGCGATATTGTCAGTTAGGGACTGCACGCTTCTTTCATTTCCTGGGACAACGGAGGAGGAGAAGATAACCGTATCAGTTTTCTTGAGCTGAATGTGCTTGTGGCTCCCGTCCACGATGCGCATAAATCCAGAGTTTGGTTCTCCCTGGGCGCCGGTTGTGATAATTAGGACATTTTCATCCTTGTGGCTATTTACCTCCTGCGGAGAGATCATCGTACCCTCTTTGTATTTGAGCAGACCCAGGTTCTTGGCGATTTCCATATTCTCTTTCATGGATCGTCCGTTAATCGCCACTTTCTTGCCCATCTTCTCGGCGATTTTTACGATCTCGGCGATACGCGTGATCATGGAAGAGAAGGTAGTGAGAATAATTCTTTTCTTGGCCTTCCTGATGATTTCCTCAATGTTCTTCTCAACTGTTTTTTCAGAGATACCAATACCCTCCTTGATGGCATCGGTTGAGTCCATCAGATAGGTATGCACTCCCATCTTCGCGACTTTTTCAATCTCATCCATGCGGTATATATTGCCGTTCTCATCCCTATCCAGCCTGAAGTCGCCGAAGTTCACAATATTGCCAATGGGGGTGCCTACAACTACGCCCATAGAATCGGGGATAGTGTGCTCTACGCCAAAGAAGGTAAAATCGAAGTATTGCCCAACCTTTTTCTTGTCTCCGTATTTTACCTCAATGATGTTTGGTTTGGGCTCATTAGGAAACTCCTGCTGGCGTTTTTCAATAAGGGCTTTGGTGAGCCTTAGGGTATATATGGGAGGGTTGCCTAACTTCCCGAGGAGATACGGTATCGCTCCAATGTGGTCCATGTGGCCGTGGGTGATGACCACGGCTTTGATATTCTCCTTTTTAGGCATGAGAGATGTGACATTGGGAATGATGTAGTCGATGCCCGGGGTATCTTCCTCGGGAAACTGGAATCCCATATCCACAATGACGATTTCGTCGCCATATTCGAGGTATGACATATTGCGCCCGATTTCCTCAAGTCCTCCTAGGGGGACAAAACGCAAAGCCCCCGCCTCTTCTTTAGATACGGTTCTTTTGGGAATGGCCTTGTGAGATGCGGGGCGAAACGAAGAAGCCCTTCTTGGAGGAATTCTTCTAATCGGTCTTTTAGTTGTCGTCGGCATTTTTCAAATGTGGGGATGGGGAGAGTCGAACTCCCACGGGCTAGTGCCCATAGCGCCCTGAACGCTGCGCGTATACCAATTTCGCCACATCCCCATGGGGGTGGGCACTACACAATGTAAATAAAAGTCCTTCCTGGATTCACCTGAATTTGTATAAGGGATTAATTCTCCGGCAGTATACACACTAACTTGAAATAACGCAACCCTCTGGTATTGGTGAGCTTGCTATGTATTTGCATGACTTTTCGGATTCCCGAAAAGTCTCATATGTATCTGAACTTATGTACCCCATACTCCGATAGGTTTCCTAAATGTGCGCTTTGATTTCACGAACCATTCGGTTACATCCGCAAAGCGGTCATCGCTGGTGTTGATGATGTGGGTATCGTCCACGCCTTGAAGGTTAGGGGTGGTGATGAAGACGTAATCTGGAGAGTAGAGGAAAACTGCTGGAACTTCCGCGCTGATGCGGCTGCTAATTTGCTCTAGCAAGTGGGCGCGGGTGGTTGCATCAAAGGTGCGCCTATATTCTTCAAGCAGAGAGTCTGTGCCACCGTCTTGGTAGAGGGCGAGGTTCTGATCCGGAAAGAACCTCTTGGATGAATGCCAGAAAGCGAAAAGATCGTTGCCTTCTTTTACGATGTTCCCGAAAAGGATCATTTCATAGTTAGTGTTGCGCAGCACATCCTCTCGGATATCCCTAAGAGAGCGGACAACCAGATTAACTTTTGCGCCCAATGCTTCCCAGTCTACCTTGATCTCATCAGCCGTCTTCACGAGGAATGGTTCATCCGGGACCACGAGGCTCAACTCCAAACCCTTGATGACTTCTGGGTCGTAGCTGGTGAAAGAGTTGCCGGCGATATTGGTGGGGCCAAAGAATGGAATGGCGTGGCCGGCAAAGACCTTATCTACCAAATCATTCCTCCCGACGGCTCCAGAGAGTGCCCTGCGGACGCTCAACTCCTTGAGTTTTTCAGGAGCAAGGCTTTGGTTGATAAAGATGGCGTAGTAGCGAGAGGAACTTAAATAATGCGCGCTGTGGCGGATGATAATGGGGCGCTCTTCGAGCGGTTCGGCGGTGGAGAGTCCAAAACCGTCAATTTGTCCGAGGTTGTAGGAGCTGATAAGTTCGGAATCTTTGCGGAAGAATTTGAATACGAAGTTTGTGATATACGGGGGGTGGGTGAAATACTCTTCATTTGCCTTGAGTTTAAAGCTCTTAATGAATCCCCCGACGTCTTTTTCATAGGAAGCTACCTTGTACGGACCCGACCCCACAGGGCTTAACCCATAGGGGGTTAACTGGTAATTGGTTACGGGTAAATCCACAAAAAGATGTTTGGGAATGGGTCTTAAGGAACGCAGGTGATCTTCCTTGAAGAAGGCGTAAGCGTTTTGTAGGGAGAACTGGATTTCCAACTCGCTTACTCTGGATACATTCACGCCATCAAAGCTACCGCGCAAGTAAGAATGACTGTTGGGGTCGTGGATCACGTCCACAGTGAAAACGATATCATCGGCGGTAAGCTTCTCACCGTCGTGCCAGAAAATGTTGTCGTAAAGACGGACGTTCCAGGTTTTGCCGTCATCAGATTGTTTGATGCTCTCGGCCATATCTTCAAGACTCGAGAAGATCAACCTCGAAACAGCCCTGTCGGTCTCGGTAGTGGGGATAATGGGATTTACGAATGAAGGTTGGCCCACAACACCCTCTCTATATGTACCGCCCTGCGTGGGGACGGCATAGGTTTTGGTTTTGTAGAGCAGTCCGCCGTAGGTTAGGGCAGAGATGGAGAAGATCGCGACAGCGCTATATAAAACCAAACGCTCCCTTTTGGTTAAAGAGTGCAGTACTTTCAAGAAAAAATTCCTGGAAGGCGTCTTCATCTATATTTTCTCTAGAGAATGAAGTTCAAAATGGCCAAGGTCACAAAAAGGGCACCCGTGACGATGGTAGCCATGAAAAGGATGCGCTCCAAGCCCCGGCGGCGCTGGTAAAAGCTGCCGTCTCCACCGCCTCCTCCAAAAAGACCACCACTATCAGCGGAGCGCTGCTGGAGCAGTATCATGACTATGAGCACCACGGAGACTACGATCTCGGAAACTGTAATTAATGACATATTTTCTATATAAACCTCGCAGTCAAGCTTAGCACAAGATTAGACACCCCGACAATTAAGGCTGCGGCGAGGAGATTGCCTAGCCCGTCGATTGTAATAGTTGGCAAAAGAACGTCAAGAAGGAGGAGCGTGACCGCATTTACAAGTACTGATCCCAATCCCAAGGTCAAAAGGAGAATGGGTCCTAAGGCTAATCGCACCAAGGGTTTTATAAGGAGATTAATGAGCGTCAAGGCGGCGGCAGTTACCGCAAAACTTTCAATAGTCTGAGGAATGGAGATCTCGGGAAGGATAACGCCCGCAAGGTAGAGCGCTATGCCGTTTGCCAAAAACATTAAAGAGAATCCGCGGATAATACCCATGGTTAACCTTGAGAGCGAGCCTTGAGGGCGAAGTAATCAAAATAGGGCATCAATCCTTTCAGAGAGCTTTTGTATTGACTCCCGCCGTAGATAGCGTCCACAAATACCTCCTTTGCTCGGTTAATCTCACGTTTTCGATGTTGTGCCCAACGAGGATCAGCCAAAGTGAGGTCAAAAAGTTCTAAGCCCCTCTCAACGGCTCCCCAGAAGATCACCCCATCTTTGTTTTGCCAGTTGGCGGCACGGGAAACTTCACTACCGATATTGCCCATCTGCTCGTCTAGAGAATATTGAAACCACCTTCCCGCCGCCATTTGGGGATGTAGCCTCACCTTTTTGTCAGAGTGTATCTCTCCTCCAATAGCCATTATCTCCTGTTCTGTATCAATTACTGCCTTCACTAGGCCAGAAGCGTTTTCCCCGGCCATCTTGGAAAGTTCGCCTACTTTAACGGAGTCTTTGATGAGTTTCATAGCGTTTTTCTAGTAAAAGTATAACAGATTATAGGGGAGTCGGTATGGAGTTGGCTCCGCTGTGATAAACTGAAAGCAAATGGCAAAACGCACGGTAGTGCTTTTGATCTTGAGTGGTTGGGGGGTAGGCAGGAAGGATGCCTCTAACCCCATATACCAGGCGGAGCCCAAAAACATCAATCAGATTCGGCTTACATACCCCGCAGGGACCCTCCAAGCCTCAGGCATTGCGGTCGGACTCCCTTGGAATGAAGAGGGCAACCCTGAGGTTGGGTATTTAACTATGGGCGCCGGGAAAGTTCTCTACCAGGATTACCTCCGCATCAGCCTAACCATACAGGACGGAAGTTTTTTTGAAAATGAAGAGCTTCTCCGGGTGATAAGGGGCGCCAAAGAAAAAGGAGGAAAGGTAAACTTCCTGGGATTGATCGGTGAGGGGACGAGCGTTTCCGCCCTGGAGCATTTGGAGGCCTTGATGAAAATGGCGGGAGATGAGGGAACGCCCTTTGCTTTGCATCTTTTTGGGGACGGAAGAGACAGCGCGCAGGGGAGCGCATCTAGGCTAATGGCCCATTTGCCTCAAGAGAGGATCGGATCGATTTCTGGAAGGCACTATGCGATGGATATAGATCTTCATTTGGATAAGACGTTGAGGGCGTACGAGGCCATCGCAGGCATAAAGGCCCCAGTTAACGGGGTAGAAGATAGAAGTGAATTTGTGAAAGAACTTTATACCTCCGGTGTAACGGATGAATTTATAGTCCCAACCCTTTTTGATAAGGATCTGGCGGTTAAGGGGGGAGACGGGGTGATCTTTTTCAACTTTAGCGAGGACTCTCAAAGGCAGTTGGCCAGGATGTTTGTTGATCCCGCGTACGGAGGCACGCCCCACTATGAATTAGGAGAAAGAGAGGTTAAAAAACACGCTATTCCAGAGGACTTAAGTCTTCTTTCGTTGATTGAATACGAAAAAACCCTAGGCATCCCGGCGGCTTTCCCACAGGAGGGGATAGTTAACCCCTTGGGTAAAGTTCTCGCTGACGCAGGCAAGGTACAGTTACGGGTGGCGGAAACCCAAAAGTATGCGTATGTAACAACCCTCTTTAATGGGATGACCAACAAAGCCTTCGCCAATGAATACAGGGTAGTTATTCCATCAAGAGAGGAAGCAAAGGTAGATGAACATCCAGAAATGAGAGTGAAGGAGGCAACAGAGAGGATACTCTCTGCTTTGAATGAGGGGATATATGATTTTATCCTGGCAGATTTCGCAAACGCTGACATAGTAGCCCACACAGGGAATTTTGACGCAACCATTAAAGCGGTTAGGGCTGCAGATGAACAGGTAGGGTTGATAGCTAAGGCCGTCCTCGCCTCCGGATCAACCTTAGTTATCACCTCAACCCACGGGAATGCCGAAGTGATGATGAACTTGAGAACCGGATCTAGGGATTTGGGGGATAATATAAGCCCCGTTCCTATATACATAGTCGCCCCAGGATACGAGAGGCAAAAGAGTGAAGCTCAGGCTGTGGAAATAGAGAAGCTCAACGTGGGTGTACTTTCAGATATTGCCCCAACCATCCTGGAGCTTATGGGGATTCCCAAACCAGAAGATATGACGGGAATCAGCCTCCTTCAGCTTCTGAGGTAATGCGGTGATCTTTAGGTAGTCTTTCTCGATTGTAGTACTACCGCCCCATAATCTGGGGTTTTGTTGTCTCACAACAACTTATGGGGGTTTTGGCTCTTAAATTCAATGACTTCTCTATTCCTAATTAGGATTGTCTTGCCCATTGTGTAAGTTAATCCCTTATTCGGGTTACTCTCGAAACCAAGGTATATAGACCTAACGCTTCTTTTATTTAACTCCGATACGGCTGGCTGTAAGTCGGAATCGGAGCTGCCCAAAATAATAGTGTCTATGTCTCCATCTATACAGGCTCTCACTATCATATCCACTGCTATTCGAACATCTACGCCCTTCTCCTTGAAAATCAATCTGCCTTTCTTCCCATAGGGCCACCCCTTGACGTTGCCCGCAGACACTACAGTAAAGCCGCTATTAATTAAATTGGCTTTTAGCCCTCTCTGTTTTTCAATCAGCTCTCGGGATTTTTCTTTAGTCTCTTCATGTTCCTTTATCCTGGCTATGTAAAAGACTCTATCACCCAAATTAATACCGCTAAGAACGTGGTCGATCAATCCTCTAAAATTATAGGATGACCAATCTGGTTCTCCCTCCCCCTCTTCCTCAAAAACAGACTCTATCTTTTTCTTAAAATTCTCGCCGTCGACTAGTAGGATATTCCTCATATGCGAACTCTTTATATAACTTTTGCAAGAAAATAAAAACTCCAGCGGACCCTTTCGGGCTGGCTGGAGCGTTTATATACTGATAGTACAGAATATGTGTTGGGAGTGCAACCCCCCCCATGTTGATAGTATGGAATGATGCCCATATCCCGATTCTATCAAGCCTATGTGATACAAGAACTCCTAGATATGGGGTTTTGTTGTCTCTGGGAGGGCCTGGATGGCATCATATGCCTCAAATATCCGCACAGAGAGTTAATTCCAAGTTTGACGTGTGATGTCTCCACAGATTTTCCACATATCGGAAGTTGTGCTTCCTGCCGCCCTTTGGTAATCTTGCGGCAATGGATAGGGACCAAATTGCCGGATTGGCGCATGATATTGCCTTTGCCCTTTACCGCGTAGCCTCACAAGTTGAATTTTCCTATCTGCGGAAAGAATTGGAGGCAGTGGCGGTAGAGATCGTCTCGTTTCTGGATCAAGCGGCTATTGATAGAGCTAGGCGCCTTATCAAACTAGGAAAAGCTATAGAGGAGATTAGTGGGGTAAATAGTGAGGTTTTAATAAGAGAGCTCCGTAATCTTGCAGGAATGATGGAACTTATGGAGTTTCCAGAAAAAAAGGTAGAAATTAACCTAGAAAAGCTCTTTAATCGGCAGAAAAATACCTTGCCGTTTAAACGGCAAGAGGAAAAAGAGGTAAGTAAACGGCAATTTTCCGTTAAGCCAGATAAACGGCAAACGGAAATTCTAGAGTTTATACGGCAATTCCCTAATGGTTGCCGTCCAGCCGATATCTCAAGGAATTTTCCGGAGGTAAGCAAGAGAACCCTAAGAAACGATATATCTGCCCTGGTAGATAGGGGATCTGCGGAGCGTATAGGGGAGAGAGGCCCGTACTCGTACGTGAGAGCTCTTAAGGGAGGGGTAGAGAGAGCCGAGGGGGATATAAATGAGGTCCTCTTCCTAGCCCAAGCCAAGGAGGGCGGAAAGGATGCCTTTGACGAATATTAAAAAATGTGGTTTCCCCTGTAACAGAGCCACTCTCTTAGCCGTTTTAATTAGTGTAAGCGTAGGATTCAATTTAGGGTTGTTTTCCACAGCCCGCTTTAAAATAGAGTCTTGTCGCTTATGGCTTGATATACTAGAATCCTTTACAGAGTCCCGTATGGGGCTTGTCCTCACACTTAATAAAGTGCGAGGGTTGTAGTGGCAAAATTACGTGGCAGGTTGAAAGATCTGTCCCGCTTGCAAGCGGAAGGAAATACAAATTCATTCCCGCCGCTACAAAAACATTAGATCCTCCTGCGATTGCCAGTTGTTTCAATAAACTAAAAACTAACGGGTCGATGGCAGAACCAGGAAGAAAGGATCTCGGGTTTTAGCATCAAGCTAAAACAAAAATAAATTGTCGAAAACAAAAATAAATAAAGTGAGTAAATTAACTAAGAAATTTGCAACAGCAAGTGTTGCTTTTGCCACTTTAGTCTCACTAGCTGGCGGTATGAGCATAGTACCCGCAGCCGGAGCTGACGCAATCAGCGACCTGCAGGCACAAATTGCTACCTTAACCGCCCAGCTAGCGGCACTATCGGGTGGTACTAGCACTACTTGCTACGCTTGGACCAGAAGTCTAACTCTAGACATGTCTGGTGCAGACGTAACCGCTTTGCAGACTTACCTTATGGGTACTGGCCACTTCACCTTCTCAGGCGGAGCAACCGGTTTCTTTGGTACGATCACTCAGGCAGCTGTAGCCGCATGGCAGGCAGCTAACGGAGTATCACCTGCAGTTGGTTACTTCGGTCCTATCTCACAGGCTAAGTACGGCACGATGTGCAGTACTGGTACTGGAACTGGGACAGGAACGGGAACTGGAACTGGCAGCACCGGTTTAACTGGTGGTGACGGTTCAGTTGATAGCTACTCTCTGATTTCCGGTCTTTCCAACGAAGAGGTTGGTGAGGACGATGAAGTAGAGGTAGCCGGTCTTGAGATAGATGTAGAGGATGGTTCCGACCTCGATTTCACGGCAGTCCGCCTTGTATTCGATGAAGGTACCGCTGATCAAGACTTCGAGGATTACGCCGATGAAGTCGCCGTCTTTCTAGACGGAGAGGAAGTTGGACGTAAGGACGCCGATAAATTCAATGAGGATAATGAATGGACTTCAACGATCTCATTGGACGATGCTGTGGCAGAAGCCGGATCAACGGTTGAGCTTACAGTAGCTATTTTAGCTGATGGCAACATAGACACTAACGATGTTGGTGAAACATGGGACGTTGACTTTACGTCAGTTCGTTTCGTGGACGCCAATGGAGCAAGTGTTTCTGAGGATCCAACTGTGGCAGTAACACTTTTCTCATTTGAGTCGTTTGGTACTGCAGCAGATACCCTCTTCAAAGTTACTCAGGGTGAGGATGAAGATACTGTCAACGACGCGCACCTTGTTAACGTGCACGCCACTGACAACACGGACAATGCTTCTATTCTCTCATTCAACGTAGAGATAGAAGGAACATCAGACGTGGATCTTGACTCTCTCCCAATCAACTTTGATGTTACTGGCAATGACAATGTTGATGACATGGTTGCCGGTATCTCCCTGTTCGTAGATGGAGATGAGGTGGACAACGTTGACATGACCAACGACTGTGTCGAGGAGCAAGCTGCTAACAGCAACTGTACCACTGTAGGGGCAGACGAGACTTACTTCTTCGATGACATGGGTCTTACACTTGAGGCAGGTCAAGATTACGAATTTCTCGTAAAGCTAGACCTGTACGGTATCACCGATACTGGTGACCTTGCTCTTGGAGACACAATCGCCGCCAACTTTGGTGAAACCCAGATGGACCTCGCTAGCTTTGATGCCGAGGACGAGTCTGGACAAGACCTAGCTGATGGCGATGAGACTGGTACTGTAACTGGTGCTGCGTCTCAGATGCGCGATGTTGGGTTTGACGTCGCTCTAGTTGGGACACCAACAGCCGTGGCAACAGCTGCAGCTGCTACTGGAACTGACTCAGGTCTTTTCACTATCGTGTTTGATGTGACCGCTTGGGATGGAAGCATCTTCATCGATGGTACTGACCCCGATGACGCAGGATCTACTGCTGCTGGAGTTGGTACAGAACACGACCTTGGAGTTACCGGTACTGGTACTCTATTGGCGGACATTACAACACTTACTGGAGCAACCGAGGCTGGTGGTTCATTCACCGTCCTCGATGGTGAAACCGAGAGGTTCCAGATTGTAGTGGATGTTCGTGACGGAGCAGTTGACTTAGTGGATGCGTTCCACTCAGTATCCTTAGACGTTATCCTCTACGCTTTGGCGCAGGGTGATGGTGATCTAGGATATGCCCTCAATCTTGGGGACTTCGTTACTCCTTCGATCTACCTCAACGACGGAGCAGAAGCGTAGTTCCAAGTTGTTTGGCTAGATTGTTTCGGGTAATCCGATTCAATAGCTGGTAGAATCGTTCTGTTAGAAAATATTTCTGACGGGAGATACAGAAAACCACCGAAAGGTGGTTTTCTGTATTTTAGGTATAATGGTGAAGAAATTTAGACCATTTATGAACAGCGTGTTAAATGCGACCAAGCTAGTTAAGTTGTCCTTACTAAGTCTTGCTCTTACGCCTTTGGTAGTCACCCACAGCACTTTATTCCCATACGTTTTTGGGAAAGCAATGCTTATAAGATTGGTTATGGCCATAGCCAGCATTTTTCTGCTTATGGGTGTTTTTTGGGGAGAGGACATACTTTCCCGCTCTCGTTTGAAAAAGATCAACAACCCGCTGACAATGGTGTTAATTATATTCTCTGTCTTAGCGCTATTTAGTACTTTCTTTGCGGATAATCCGTACCGTGCTTTCTGGGGGGATATAGAGCGATCAGAGGGATTCCTAATATCTTTCTATATGCTGTTCTTTTTCCTTGGCACGTCTCTTTTCTTTGAGAAAAAAGATTGGCTCAGTTTCTTTAAGCTGAATCTCGTTGTGGGGATTGTCGCTATGGGAGACGTCTTAATGGATAGGTTTGCCTACGGAGATATCCGCCCAGATGGATCGTTCTTCGGGAACCCCACTTTTGTGGCTACATACGCACTTTTTGTCCTTTATTTTGCACTAATGGTAGGGGTTTTGGATAAAAATAAAACGTGGCCATTCTTGAGTAGGACGGTCGTAGCCCTTTCCCTTCTGGCCATCTTCGTAACGGAGACCAGGGGAGTGATTCTGGGATTGATCGTGGCTTTATTTATAGTCCTTCTACGTATTTCCCTGATTAAAGGAGGAGTCGAAAAGTTCAACTTACTAGGTAAATCCGTTGAAGTTAAGAATTTGGTGATAGGGACACTTTTGGTAATCTTGATTTTCGGAGGCGCTTTTGTAGTTACAAGAGATAACGCGTTTTGGCAAAATATTCCTGGCCTGGACAGGTTGGCCAGGATTTCCAGCACCGATGCAACCACTCAGACCCGTTTGATCAACCTCAGTATCAGTATGAATGCTGTTAATCCGCAAAACGTAGGTTGGACAAGAACTCTATTGGGATGGGGCCAAGAGGAATATATAAACGCGCACAACCAATTTTACGACCCGGCTATCCAAAAGTATGAAAGTGCTTGGTTCGATAGGGCTCACAACAAAATACTAGACGTGTTGGTTATGAACGGATTGTTGGGGTTGCTGGGTTACCTATTAATATGGTGTCTTATATTCTGGAAGACCCTAGGGAAGGATGTAGCAAGGAGCAATCATTTGGACAGTAGAGAGAAATTCTGGACGTTGCTCTTTACTGGTGGGATAGCTGTAGCCTACTTCGTGCAAAATCTGTTTCTCTTTGATCAAATTGCTATGTACATTCCCCTATTTAGTATTTTTGCCTTTGTCGGGTACACCTTCTATGCGCACGAGGAAAAAGACACGCAAATACTCGAGAAGAGTACCCCCCGTTTTCTCTATGCTATGGGCGCCTTTTCTTTGAGTATAGTTTTTGTGACTGCTTTTGTGTGGTTGTGTGTAATCCCGTACTATCAGATGAGAGTGGCAGTGAATACATTCAATAAGGGGCATTTTGATCCAGGTCAGATCAAGACAATAACGACACCGAATAATTTTATTCAATCCGAGCTAAGAATATTTATTCTCTCTGGGTTTCCCACAAGGTTTTCTAAGGATGAATTTATCCAGGCCTTCCCACAAATGATCCCGCTAGGAGAAGAAGCGTTGGGTGTAGTAGTTAATAAAGCGCGGACGCACCAGGCCATGGGGCTTATCTATAAATCCGCATCCAGGGCAAATCAAAACACAGATTATCTCGTAGCTGGGGAAGATCACTTAAGGAAGGCAGTTGAGTTGGCGCCTAACAGGCAGGATGTAAGGGTATCTTTAGCAGACAACCTGGTTTCCCAAGGTAAGTTTGAAGAGGCTGGGGGGGTGATTAATGCCGCAGTGGCGCTTGAGCCAGAGGGGAAGGGAATGGATATAGATTCTCTCGCCATCTTTGCGCCATATGACTTTGATGGGAGTAGGGGTACACTAGAAATGCTTAAAAACATCTACGCGAGCGGACAAAAACCCGTTACCCCAGAAGACATCCAGCAGATAAGAGAGGGATACAGCAACTACTTTAACTATATGTATAACACTCAGGACGCGTCCAGTTTTGAGATGGTTTTGAAGCAGGCGATCAAGATAGAGAAAACCTTTAGAGAAATCATCGATTCACAAATGGGATCGGGCCTCATCAGCGAGCCGATAGACACAATGGAGGAAGTTCTAACAGGAGGACTTAACGGATTCAAGGCCCGAGGCTGGAGTGCAGTAGCAGCCAATTAATTACAGCGATCTTAGCAAACTAAGCTTCATATAAGAATCTCAAAAAGATGGTTAGCAAAAGCGAAATAGAAGCCTTAGAAGCTATTGGGAAGTTTGGGGTGGAACATGTTGTCTATAACCCGAAAAGACATTGGTTTGCGGGAGAGGTAATTAGCACAACTGGCGCAAAAGTTTTTATAAAAGCCTCAAGCAAGCAGGGCGCACAAAGAAAACTTTCTAAAGAATGGAGCAACTTACTGAAGGTCCACAAACTTTTACCGGCGAATTTGATAAGTAGCGTGGTTGAACCGGTAAAACAAGTTGTAAAAGAACGCTGGCTAATCAACACATATAAGTATCTTAACGTTAGACCAGTATCTAGCCTGCGAGGCGAAGAAAGGATGTTGGCGATTAACAAAGCAATAGAATGGACGACGAAATTGGCGCTGGCAACCATGAATAATAAATCGGTGTTAGAGCACGGAGACTTCACGGTTAACAACCTACTATGGGACACAAATAGCAAAATGCTATTTATAGCTGACTGGGAAATGATGAGAGAAGATGGGTTGCCGATGTACGACTTAGTAGATTTGGTAGTATCTGAATGGTTAGAAACCATTAGGGGGAAAATGAGAATAGGCATTAATGTGCAACTCAAAAAGAACGAGATGGTTTTTCTAGACTACTTACACAGCATTAACCTTGATGAGAAACTACTTTGGCCTTTAATGGAGAAGTTCTTTCAAGTGGCAGCCGAGAGGGAATCTGCTTTGGATGGCATACCAGTGGAGAAAACGGTATACTCGCGTTTATACTTGAATGTCAAAAGTCATAGATAAAGAGTGGGAGATATTAAGGAGCTTACCTAGTCTAGAAGTATGGACCAAAGCTTGGGAAAATAGTGGCATAGAATCTAGTTTTTTTAACCATCCGAGTTGGTTAAACCATTGGGTCAAAAGCTTCAATCCCCAGTTAAGAATCTGGCACTCCCTACGCGAGAATGTATATATCCCTCTTCATATCAAGAGAAGTTGGGGCTTAAGGAGGCTATTTAGTGTGGGAGATGTCCCATGTCTTTACGATGAGATGCAGTGGCCTGCTATTAATGGGGATACGGGAGAATCTTTTATAGCTTCTTTGGGTAAGGAAAAATGGGACGTTGTTCAGCTTCGCTTTTGGGGAAACGTAGAACAGGCCAATGAATTAGTGGAGTTAGCGAAGAATGTCGGTTGGGCAGTTGACCTCACGCAAGAAGAGGGCATCCCTTGGGTAAATCTAAAAGAGAAAGACACCTCTATCAGTCGCAAATTAGCTGAAGATGTCAAGCTTAATGTAGCTAAGCTTACAAAAAACTATGGACCGGTTACGTTAGTTAAGGCGTCTAGGGAGGATTGGGACGAGTTTATAAATGCATATAGAGATCTCTGGCGTAGTTTCGGGGCCCAACCGCTTATTTCAAGATCAAAATCATTATCAGACTTTTTTAAAACCATCAACGAGGATTACGTTAGTTTTTACAAGTTAAATGCTAGCAATGAAACCATCGCGTGGCATTTTGGTTATAAGTTCGGGAAGGAGTATATATATGAGTTTCCAACTTATAATAATAAATACGCAAAATATTCTCCCGGGAAAGTCTTGCTTTGGTTTCTACTTGAGAAAGCTAGAAAGGATGGATACGAAAGATTCAGTTTGGGCCGTGGGATAGAACCATACAAACTAAGATGGACTAAAAAAGTTAAACCCCTAGTTTCAATTAGTATATATAGGAAAAAGTACTTATCTAAATTAGATCCTATTAGAATAAGGAAAAAGCTAGTCGTAGTTTATAAAAAGCTAACGGGCCGCAAAAGATGACAGAGAGAAAACTAAAATTTTGGGGACAGAGTTATCTAGTAAGGACCGATATCGAGCCATTTTCTACTTATATAGATAACGAGTTTACCCCGTATCTATCGGAGTCATCTATCGTAGACACAGAGATCAATGTTCTCTTAGAAAAGGGTCCCAAAGAGGCCATTCACCTCAATCGTCCCAGACCAGAGAGCTCAATTAGAGTTGATGGGAACAAGATAACCGTCAACTATAAGCCTAATTTACTGGCCAAACTCAGGTACGGATGTTCCCCAGTAGAACATCCCGGCGTGCTTGCATGGCTCACCTACATAGTAATACTTTTCCCGCTATTTAGCCGTTATGAAAAAGATGGATATGTGCCCGTTCATGGCGGATTAGTAAGATGCGACGGGCGCACCATCCTAGTTGTTGGGCGTGGTGGTTCGGGTAAGTCAAGCTTGATAACTATGTTGCTGGGCGGTCAAAACGCCTCTTTTGGAGGAGACAACTTCGTTTTACTGAACCCAGAGACCCAAATGGTGTTACCTTTAGTTACAGCCATACATTTGGAGAAGAAGAATCCTGTTCATGTTGAGGAAATAAGAAGCGTTGGCCGAACAGGGGATATTTCCAGAAATATAGTTAGAGTAGTGCCCAAGAATGTTTTTACCACTCCCGAGCATATAGACAAGATCATAATCTTAGGCGAGTCTGCAAAGTTGAACGCACAAGTACTGCTTAATGTTATGAACAATGAATCTATTCTTGCTGCTTACCGTGAGTGGTTCACAAAGTTGAATGGGAACAGGTTGCCGAGACAGATGGGAGAAAAAGACATAGCTGGACTATTAAACCTAGCGGAAGGGTTGCCGGCATTAAGGGACATGAGAGAACACCAGCTAGAAGAAATCGTTAATCGGTTAAACAAAAAAACATGGTAGAAGGAGACAAAATAAAGTGGTTTATACATCCAGACCTGATTCCCGAGGATCCTAGCAGGGAAATGATCGGAGAAATAAGTAGGGCAGAGAATGTTATTAGTCCTATAGCTGTCCTGCCCGACTTTCATTACAAGAGAGGAGCAGAGGTTCCTATTGGCATCGCGGTGGCAACAAACAATACGATCATTCCTGGCCTTATTGGGGTTCCTAATTGTGGCATAGCCATGCTAACCACGGATCTATCGGTTAATGACCTTACCTCAGAGCAAATAGACACTATTTTCAGAAAACTTGCTGAAGAGGTCCCAGGTAGGCCTTGGAGAAAACCGCAGCTTAGCCAAGAAGACATGATAAAAGCTGTTCGGGGAGGAGCAGCATGGGCAATAGAGAAATTTAAACTTCCCCAGTACTGGTTAGAAAGAATAGAGAAAAGCGGCAACTTTTTGGCAACTCACATAAGCAGTGATGAGGTCAAAGATATTATTCCTCCAACGGCAATTAACTGGGGGAGGTACTGTCTGGGCGTGTTAGGTGGGGGAAACCACTTTTTGGAGCTTCACTATATAGATCGTATTGAAAACCAAGCATTGGCGGGAGAATTGAACCTAAAGGAAAAGCAACTAGTCTTTATTTTACACACCGACTCTTTGAAGATGGGGTCACAAACGCATCTTCATTATTCTGCGAGGGGAGAGTTGAAGCGTAAACCATTTAAGTATTTAGCCATGTTGCTTATGCAGTTATGGTGGCACTTTTTGAGAGATCTATCTTTTAAGAGTTGGTTGTTGCGCTGGAGAACTTACATTGTTCGCAAGGGATTCGGGAATCTGCCGGCCGACGGTGTAGAGGGAAGAAGATTTCTAGACGCTTTTTCGTTAGCGGGCAATTTCGGTTTCGTGAATAGGTTGGCCATTATGAGCAAGATTATTAATACATGCGAGGATGTAGCTAAAAGGAAAATAAAAACAGACCTACTTTTTGATCCCGCACACGACATGGTGACCAAGGAGAACATTGATAGTAGAGAGTTTATTCTGCATCGCAATGGCACAAACGTAGCTCTGCCAAAAGATCAGTGGAGAAAAGCACCATTTAACGTAACTGGGCAGCCAATACTGATTCCAGGCGCTTTAGGCACAGAAAGTTATATTGGTTGCGCAGACGAGGGCGTAAAAAATACCTACTGGACCACCAACCACGGGGTTGGGCGAATGCTGGATAAGCATATGGGAGAAGCTAACATCTCTGAGGGGGAGGCACACAAAATTTTAGAAGGACAGCGAATTAAACTGTATCGTAGCGGAAAGGGCAGAATATCTGGCCAGATATCCAGCAACTTCAAGTCACTCGATAAGGTTATCCAAGTGATGAAAGAGCATAGGCTAATGCGCTTAGTAGCGAGAATGAAGCCGATAGCTTCCTTAAAGGGGTAACTGATGCGTGCACAGGAAATAAATCCAGGGATCATTATCCATTGCCAAATGATTTCTGGCGATTCTTTCTCCGGTGGAGCCAGAAAATAAAAGACTGTTCCTAAAGCCTAGCGCCTCCAGCTCTCGTAATTGTATTCGGGGATCTATGTAGTACGTGCGCAGACGAAAATTCCAACTTCCATCATTTACTACCACGTATGGTAGATTTTTCAGCTTCGATGGGTGACCATTCATTAGTATGAATAAACCATTTTTGACCCACTTTAGTGTTTTTCTAGGCGGTGAATCTACTGGTGAAATAGTGGAAAGAAGCGCTTCTATGCTATGGATATTGTGGGTAGAGAAAACAAAGATTCCCGATTGTTTTAGAACCCTGGCGATTTCTTGCAGAGACCTTTCCCTATCTTGGTAGGGCATATTGTCTATGCCATTGTGACTGAAGAGAACAAAGTCGAAATGGTTACTAGGTAAAGGACTCATATTGCGCACGTCCATGGTTTCAAAACGGTATCCCGAAAACTTTTTTCTACAGGAGTCGATCATGAGTTTCGCGTAATCTATCCCCATATACTCTTTTACTAAATGGGCAAAGTGCATAGTGGTGCGTCCAGCCCCAACCCCTATGTCTAGCATCTTCATTTCCGACAGCTTCGGCTTAAGGAGCTTAAGAATAGATGCTTCTGCTTTTTGGATATGCTCCTGTTCGGAATAGTGTTTAAGCACTCTCTTGGATCCCCACAGAGCCTTATTGGTGTCGTTAAATAAATACATGTATAGCTATTTTATCTCCTCTTGGAATTGTTGGATACTGGCTGGCCCAAAGAGACGCTTTGCTTTACTGCCATATCCAGAGTGGATATAGTAAATTAGCCGATAGAACTCAAATGAGATTGAGCGCCTATAACTTCGTTAAACTTATCCATAGAGTGCCAACACTTAAGAAGGTCGCTGGTATTTTAAGGGGCACTTTATGGATAGACCACGTAAGGGCCCACGAGATACTCTTTAAGGAGAAAAACATTAAATCGATGATTGAGTTCGGCATGGGAGATGGCACAGAGTCTTTCCTTAAACAGTTAGATAAGGTTGCTTCTGTGGAGATTTTTACAAAGGACGTGGCGTTGGCAGAAAAACTTAAGGTAGCTGACGATAGCTGGGCAATTAAGTGCAAGGAGAGGTTTAAGGGCAGCAAGAACTGGGAACTGATTATGTACGAGATGAAACAACCCGTAATAGACGCAGAGCTAGATGTCACTGGAGTAGGTGGGCTTGTGAAAAGAGGAGGCAATCCCAGAGCAGGTGCGTATAAGATTGAGTTATCGGCTCTTTTAGATCAGCTCGGTCTGGATAAGTACAACTATGCATTCGTAGATGCCGGTATCCACCTGAGGGGTGACATAGTGAATCTACTGTTTCAAAGGGTTCCAATCATAGGAGCCCACGATTGGGACGACAAAGCCATATATGGATATACGAGGATAAACAAACCTGCTAACTATGACGAAGAAGAGGGTGTCGGGAGTCATGCGGGTATCCACTTTTGGATAAAACAGGGGATGGAGACCCAATAATGCTGTCCACCCAAGGTTGTTAATTGTTTATGTATCACATAATAAATATTCTTAACCACTCGTTTTACTACACATTAGCTAATGTGTTAGCTCAATCCGTCAATTTTTTGATGCTCCCATTTTATACTCGCATGGTATCTGTGGAGCAGGTGGGGATCATAGTTATACTTACTAGTCTTTTCGGCTTCCTCAATATCATTTTTCAGCAAGGGATAGGCTCAGCTGCCGGTCGCTTTTACTTTACCTTCAAGCGCAAATTGGAGAGGGTAAATTATTTAAACTCGCTAACAAGCTACCTGTTGCTGAGCGGAATAGTCTTGGTGGTCCTTGGTGTATGGGTATCTAAATACCTAGGAGATTGGTTGGGCATCGATTCAACATTAATAGCCATTACAATAGTAATTGCCTACCTCAGCGCTATTATTAACTTCTACCAAACTTTATTGGTTACCAAAGAGCTTAGTAAGTCCTTTTTAGTCAGTAAACTATGGCAGGCGGGGGTAACCGTATTGTTCATCGTAGTCTCAATGTTTTTTTACCAAGCTAGCGCTTCAGGGAAGATTGCAGGCGAGTTGATGGCTACCAGTATTGTAGCTTTGGGCAGCTTGTTAATGCTTTTCTACCATCACAGCATAAGACCCATATTTAATTCTTTTTCTCATGTCCTCAAGTCGATTAGCTTTGGTTTGCCAGTTCAATTGGCGGGATTTGGTTGGTGGGGAATGGTAAACATAGATCGCTTTTTCTTAAACCATTTTGTGGGCATCAGCTCAGTCGCCTTATATTCGGTGGTCTATGCGGTTGCCCTGTTGCTCAACCTGTTCAGTATGGGGTTCAACCAAGCGTGGAGTATTTATTATTTTAAGAACTATGAGAATGAACAGTTTAGACAAGACAACCGAACGATTGTAAGGGA
The DNA here is from genome assembly GCA_001817635.1 of Candidatus Colwellbacteria bacterium GWA2_46_10. Classification (GTDB taxonomy): domain Bacteria; phylum Patescibacteriota; class Minisyncoccia; order UBA6257; family Colwellbacteraceae; genus GWA2-46-10. Next base: position 12,319 of record MHIS01000015.1, on the reverse strand, counting down.
ATATTTTGGGTGGCTATCTTTCCTCGCACTTTCTGTCTGGTTGTTTAGCAGGGAGGCTATAGAGATTATGGGGGGAGCGTTGTACTTGGGTAATATAAGATTGGTTCCATGGATAATATTGGGAGTATTTTTATATGGGCTATATTTCATACCTAGCCGTAAGCTTTTTGTAGAAAGCCGAACATGGACTTTGGTAGCAATAACTTCGGTTGGCTTGGGGGTCAATGTACTAGCCAATCTCTTTCTTGTGCCAAAATATGGGATGATGGGTGCTGCATACGCGACGGCTATAGCATACGCAACTAGCCTTTTGACCACATTGGTGATAACAAAAAGTTGGAACTGGTTGAAAGACTTGGCTATCCCAGCACTTTTCTTTGGAGCTTGCCTAGTCGTCTTTTATGGGATATATCTGCTAGCCGATTACCTAGGTTTAGGCATTAATCTTAGTGTGCGCGCCCTGGCATGGATTCTTTTTCTAGGTTTGGCGTTAAAATTTAAGGTAATCAATAAAAAGGTCATCGTGGGAATTATCGGGAAGTTAAATAATGTTCAAAACGCATAACATAAAAAGAGCCGTAAAAGCTTGGATGGGATATGGGCACTTGCCCCCAAGGGTGTCTGATAAATTGCCCGGCAAGGATATATTAGTTTTGGCTCCTCACCCCGATGACGAGGCTCTAGGGTGTGGGGGTAGCCTACTCGGCCTATCTTCTAATCAAAACGCCTGCATAGTTTTCCTCACAGATGGCGGCATGGGCGATCCTAAGGGGAAATATGAAAACATAGTACTACTGAGAAAAAAAGAGGCTAAGAGCGCATGGGAAAAGCATGACCACTGCAAGCTAGAATTTCTTGGTTTCCCGGACGGTAAACTAGGAGAGAATGTCGAGAAGGCCATTGAGGATATAAGTAAATTGGGTAAATTTGACCTCATTCTAACGACATCACCAGTTGATAGGCATCCAGACCACAGGGCTAGTGCCAAGATTGCTGTTAGGTTGTCTAAGGAGTGGTCAGCGAGTATTTGGGCTTACGAGGTGTGGACCGCGCTTCCGGTTAGCAGGGTTGTAGATATAACAGAGCGTATTAATCAGAAGATATCGCTAATTAGGCACTACAAATCGCAATTAGATTATCAAAACCTCGAGCATAACCTAATTGGTCTGAATGCTTACCGCTCCATAGACGGTGGGTCAAACAGTGGTTACATGGAAGGCTTTCTAGAACTTAGTCCAGAGGATATAGAGACTTTTTCATGAAGGTAGTCTTTTTATCTTCCCTCAATGGGCTGGGGGGTGGAGAAAGCAATATGCTTGCCCTAGTTAGGGAACTAAAGCGTGGTTATGGAGTAGACCCCACAGTTGTTATTAAAAAGGGAGGAACCCTTGCAGGATTGGCGATGGGTATGGGGTTGCAAGTAGTGGAGATCCCAGGATTGTCTCTAAGGAGAGGCAAAATGCCATTTTGGAGCGTTGGTGCATACCGTTCTTTAAAAAAACTAATGGGGGAAATTAAACCGGAAATAGTGCACGTTAACGATTTAGAGACATTGGTATACGCGGCCGCCGCAAGAACGCTTGGCAAGCTACCGTTTAAAATAGTTTGGGTTTGCCACGGGTGGTGGTGGTGGCAGCCTAAATTCTGGCCCTTCACTTCTATATACAAACAGGCCGATAGGGTTCTTTCGGTGTCAAAATTCGTGCAGGACAAGCTCCCCGAAAATTTAAGGAAGGCAAAGGGTAAAATAGGGGTGATCCACTTGGGTATCGATACTAATAAATTTTCTCCTCTTGTAAAACCAGACCCTCTGGTAAAAGAGCTTTCGAAGGGGGGCACTCTTATAGGGATGATAGGGCGCTTTCAGAAGCTCAAGGGGCACATGAGGTTGTTGGAGGCCTTAGATGAACCTATTGAAGGACGTCCATATAAGATATTTTTTGTAGGTGATAATACATTTAGAAGAAGAGCAGACGATAGAAACATTAAATTGCTTAAGAGTGCGATAGAAAGAAATGAACATTGGAAAAGTTGCGTAATCTGGACTGGATTTAGGGAGAATATTGAGAGAGTTATATCCGCCTTGGATATAGTAGTTTGTCCGTCTGACTTTGAGACATTTGGATTAGTGAACTTAGAGGCAATGGCGAGTGGCAAAGCCGTCGTTTCCACAAACGTAGGTGGACCCAGAGAAGTTATCACTAATGGAGAAAATGGTTTTCTGTTTGACCCATCAAAAAATCAACTAAAAGAAAAATTAACGGAATTGGTTATAAACAAGGCTCTGCGAGAAACGTTTGGCAAGAAAGCTAGAATCGCAGTCGAGAACAATTTTTCCATAGAGAAACAGGCTCGAGAAGTAGCAAGGGTATATAAAGAAGTTCTATGAAGTTAGTTTATATCAGTCAGGAACCACCATACCCCCCATATCTAGATGGAGGTCGCTTGATACATTACCAATATACGAAGAACCTAAGCCGGAAAATGGGAAACAAATTCGAGTACCATTATTTCTTTGACCCCAAAGAAGGAGATTATCTGAATGAAGTGAGGAAAGAGGTTAGCCCTAATGCGAAAGCGCACCCTCTTACCTTGGGGCAGATGAAAACCAATTTAGCTAAGTATCTCCTAGGAATACCGATAAAGAATCTTATTAAACCCAACCTCGATAAAGAAACAGTTTTGGTTATAGACGGGTTCGGACTTGCGTGGTTGGGTGGGGCTATCAAGCACAACCCAACAATTTACTTTCCCCATGATAGTTTTTCTCTCTTCTATCAATCGCTAGCGTCTGGAACAAAGAATCTACTGGGAAAATGGTTATATCTGCTAATTGGAGTTGGCGTATCCGCCATAGAGAGGAAGGCTTCTCACCTATATGAAAAAATTCTGTTGGTTTCCCTGGCGGACGCAAAGGTATTCTCTAGATTCGGCGGCAAAGCAGCTGTTTTAACTAATGGGGTAGATAGTGACTTTTTCAAACTATCCAAGAAGACAGGCTTACCACACCCCCCAAGGGTAGTTTTCTCTGGAGTGATGGACTACCAACCAAATGTAGATGCGGTGGTTTGGTTTTGCTATAAGGTACTGCCATTAATACAAAAGAATGTACCTTCGACAGAGTTTTTTGTTGTAGGGCGTAGGCCTACCCCTAAAGTGCGTGCTCTCTCCAGAACAAAAGGAGTTAAGGTTACGGGAGAAGTGGAGGAAATCCAAAGCTACTTACAGCAATCAGATGTTTTTGTAGCGCCGATGGTGAGCGGGGCTGGCATCAAAAACAAAGTGCTTCAGGCACTATCTATGGAGAGGCCAATAGTAGCTACTTTACTGGGGCGTAGCGGGATTGAGAACACGCCGGCCATTGTAGATGCGGTCTCTGCGGAAGAATTTGCCGGAGAAGTTGTACGGTTACTTCAATCACCAGCACGTAGATCTAAACTGGGTGCGGTTGGCAGAAAGTTTGTGCTCAAGCGCTACAGCTGGGACCACAGTACCTCTGCGTTAGTAAAAATAGCTAGGGAAACTTTAGAGAAGCTATCTTCCTGATCTCAAGACAACAATCCGTATAGTTTTTAGCATAATCGCGAAATCTAATACCAGAGATTTTCTCTTGGCGTAGTAGATGTCGTACTGGAGTTTAATGTGGGCATCTTTGATAGAACTGCCGTATCGGTAGTTTATCTGAGCCCAGCCGGTAAGACCCGGTTTAATAAGATGTCTCATATTGTAGTGGGGAATAGCCGCCTCTAACTTCTTAACCAACTCTGGTCGCTCTGGTCTTGGGCCGACTAAACTTAGATCACCCCTTAGGATGTTAATGAATTGAGGAAGTTCATCCACCCTTGTTATTCGGAGGAGTTTTCCGATGCTAGTAATCCTAACGTCTTCACTTTGAGTCCATTTTGCCTCTCCGGTTTCGGCGGAACCATCGTCGGAAAGCACTTTCATAGTGCGAAACTTATACATTGGGAAGATTTTCCCATTTTTCCCAACTCGCTTTTGGGTAAATATTACCTGCCCAGAAGAATTTAGCTTGATGAGTATTGCTATGGGAAGGAAAAGAAAGGCAAGAAGAATAATACCTAATGCTCCAGCTACGATATCTATAAAGCGTTTGCTAAATCTGTATGCCGCCAGGTTTATTCCCTCTAAGTTGCGTATGAACCACGACTCATCGAGCATCTCGGGAGAAACTTTGTTCAATAACCTTTCGTAAAACTCCTCTAAGTCAATAGCGGTGATGCCGCTGGCGAGTAGTGAGAACGTACTTCTATCCCTACTCGTTGATTTTGACGAAGATTCCATGACCAAAAGGTTTACGTCGCCTCCTTCCAAGAGTTTTAATGCCTGATTTATGCCTTTTTGGTCACTTGCGAATGTGCCCATGCTTGCATATCCAAGCTCCGGGTTATCTTTGAAGAATTTAACCAGCTCTTTTATCTCAGGATTACTACCCAAGAACAGAACGTTTGTTTTGACGCGTGTGCGTACCGCCTTGTAGGCGAGGAAACGCCAGGCTGATAGGATCAACCCGAATATAGCCGCGAAGATTACTAGGTTACGTCTGGGTTGGATTAACCCGGGAGGGAATAGGTAGAACATGCTTATGCTGCCGAACAGGGAAATAAAGACGACTGCACCCATAGCCCGCAAAGTATCCACTCCCGGGCGGAAGAAGCGCGTCTCGTATAAGTAGCTTCCATAGATAACCACTAACCATAATGGGAAGAGTAGGGAAAAAGGCACGAAGTGATTGGACCATTGAGCTTCCCAATCGTTTCCGTAACGAATCAGAACAAGCAAAAACAGGGATAGATATAGTCCAGCCCAGTCACCAAGAAGAAGGATTGTTTTCCTGAATAGACCACGCTGCATCTCCTTTAATACTACTCGTTTTAGCGAATCGATAAAACTGCCACTTTAGGGTGGTTTTGCGTCTTTACTTTTATCCCCAGTTTTTCCTCATACCCTTTTTAGAATAATTACTATGCTTATATACTTAAAGCTAATCGCGACACGTCTTATCGTGCGGGTTTTTTAAAGGTCGATTGAGACAATTAAAGAAAGTAAAAATACAAACGGAGAAATAATGGGTGATAGGTCGATTCCTAGGTTATTTCATCCGTATGAGTTAAAAATTAATAAATGAAACACATGAAAAATACATTAATTAGGTTTAGTGCTGCAGTAGGTATGCTAGCTATGGTGGTCTTTCTAGCGGCACCAGCTTCGGCTGCTTTGACACTAGGAGCACTTACCATTACTAGTGATGGTAACTTGACCCTTGCGGATAGTGGCACTTTTACGGTTCCGGACATGACTCTATCTGATACATCCACCATAGCGGCTGGGAGCGTCAGTGGGACAACCCTAAGGTCAATTGTCATTACACCGCTAACCTCAACTACGACGGCTTCCATTAGTTACCACGAGGCTCTGAAAGTTCCAATGACTTTCGGAGATGCCGATCACCGAACTTACGGTTTGGCATTAAGCGGTTCTAGGGATGGAGCTGCAGCCGCAAGCTTTGACGGGACAGACACCACTCTTGACATAAGGATGTCTAATGGTGAGGCGAATCATGCGGACTACGATATGCAGGGGATGTATATCAAGACCCAGAATTCAAACGGTGGTACGGCTGGCAGTATAACGGGTGCAAAAGTTGAGGTAGATAGCCGTTCTGGTAGCACAGGCACCACCATACATGGTTTGGATGTCTATGTTAGTCAGGATTCGTCAACACCAACTGAGGTTGCCGGGATTAGAATTTACGATGACAACCAGGATGGTACCGGAACAAACTACGGTATCTTGATGGACGGTGGTTATACCGGTATAGCCAGAGAGTATGGTATTTACCTTAACTCCGTTGCTGGTAGCAGTTGGACTAACGGTATCACCTTTGATGGAACAGTTACCAACGTTCTGGACTTCGCCGAAGCCGATGGAACAAACGGTGCTGACACAGACGCGGGCGTTGACCAATACGCCATAACTGGTTCAACAACAGCTGATGGATTGATCCAGGTTGATATTGCAGGGACAGCGTACTACATTCCTGTTTTTGATGCCGGTAGCGTAACGAACGAGTAACACTAGCTCTAAATCCAACCCGAGTCACTTTTTTTACAAGGTCGGGCTTGGGCGGATTAAAAACAGAAATGATGAAACACAAATCAAAGTTAGGCTACTTGGTCTTCGCTGTCCTGGCGATGGCGTTGGGTATGGGAGGAGTCGCAAATGCTGCAAATCTCACGTTCAACAACACCTATACGATTGACCTATCAAGTCCCGACGTTGACCTCATGATCGCTGGTAACTCTGAGGCGGATAGTCTGGTCGTAGGCACGGGAAGTGTTCAGGTTGCTGTTGGTAGCGGGAACACCTTCACTATCATGTCTACGGATAGGAAATTCGAAGTTACCGGTGCCACTAGTGCTGATGTAACCAATACTTGCGTGGGGGGCGAGGGGAAAGTCGTTATCACCGGCGGTTCTCTTGGTGAGACAATCACCGTTACGCCAACTGACAACACGTGTCCAACGGATACTGGTGGTGGCGGTGGAGGCGGCGGTGGTGGCGGAGGCGGTGGTTCCAGTGGCACTACTGCTACTACTGGCACAACGCTAGCTCCTAGTAAGCCGATCAGCCAAATGACAATTCCTGAGTTGCAGACAGAGCTTGCTCGATTGACGGCATTACTCGCGCAACTACAAGCAGCTGCTGGAGGACCAGCAGCACCTGCCGAAGCGGCAGTTTGCTCTGCGACCTTTAGCACAGATCTTGCCTATGGAATGGTAAGTAATGAGGTAAAGAGAATGCAGGCATTCATGATTAGCAGGGGGCACCTTGCCGCTGGCTACAATACTGGTAACTACTACAGCTTGACTGCTAATGCAGTTGGAGCTTACCAGACGTCCAAGAGCATCTCTCCGGTTCCCAACAGCTTTGGTCCATTAACCAGAGCGGCGGCTAACGCGGATTGTAGTCTCTAGGCGGAAAGGCCAAGTGAAACAAAAGACCAGCCTTTATGGCTGGTCTTTTGTTTTGTGGCTAGTTTTATTTGGTAGCGGCCTTGTATTCCGCTATTTTGGTGGCTATCAGGCTCTCTGGGCTTACCTCACCCTTACTGACTATATTATCAATGTGGATGAACACCTTTTTGGGCATCCAATATGAGTCTACCGAGAGGTCCACAAGTTGAGGCGTTGCGGTATTGGTTTCAGCATCTGTTATGGCCTGAAGAAGAAATGGCTCGCGTAGTTCAATAAACTTGGAAAAGGGTGTGCGATATGCGCGACCCACAAAGAACTGGTCAGTGACCGTGGTGATAGCCATATATCCACCAGAGATTGGCATAGGGACTATCAAATATACCCCTAGTGCGGCGACAATTATTACGGCGCCCACAAATCCGCCCAAGACCATTTTTTTATTCATACAAAGGAGTATATCAAAACTGCTTTTGGGTTAGCAAATAGGTTATTAACTAGCTATAACTCGCTTTCACCAATCAACCGTTCTTATACTTATATATAAGATTGGTTGATTAGGGGTTTGGGTAGTAAAACGGGCATTTGACTTTGTTACGCACCCATTCTAGGCTTAAATAAGCCAATTCACTTTTTATACAATATGGTTAAAAAACTGAATCGCATAGGGGTTGAAGAAAAACTCAAGTCTATAAGCCTGGAGGTATTCACTCCTCGTGAATTCCAAGGAGTCTTCAGTGTACCTCAAAGTACAGCCTCGCTATTTCTAAACCGTAACACCAAAAGCGGACTGTTTTTAAAACTCCGCAACGGTTTTTTACACCTAGTCGGTGTCTTATTACCCGCCTCAAAGTGGCTAAGAGGTTAAACCGGCTTATTCCCTGGTCGTTTACACCCTTATCCACAAGATTTGACTTCTGTTGTAACATCGATTACTATAATAGCATCATTCGAGAACGTCACGCTTCGTGGCGTTCTTTTTTGTTCTGCCTAGCTTAGATTATATCTTTCTTTATTCGGTCTCGAAGCGAATCTATATCCACTAAGTCAACTTTCCCCCGAAACTCTTTAAATAAAGCTTTTATCTTTGTGCTGAGTCTTCTATTGGGTATGCCAGCCCTCATAATAACTTTGTCACTTGACACTATATGTACTTTTGATACGCCCCTCTCTATGGCCTTTCTCACTAGTGGGGCAAAGTCACCGTCCCCCGTAAAAAGATACATTTCCGTTTCACTCTTAGCATTCTCTAACAAATCTATAGTGAGGTCTACGTCGCAATTCCCCTTTCTTTTGTAACCCATATCTATTGTATCCACCACGCTTTCGCCACATTTATTACACACAACGCTTATCTTGCGGTCTGGAATTTTATATATTTGCATTGGTTTCGTTCTCGCCACACTACTATCGAGTCTAGATAACGCATCGAATTCTTTTGTCTCTTCGTCGTTTCCCTGCTCAATCCCAGTATAATAAAACGCCTGCTTACAACCCCACCTCTCTATCAGATGTTTATGTAATTTTCCCCAGTCAATATAAAATCCGCACAGCTCGCTAGTTGTGGCGTCCGCATTGCGTACATCTATAAAGGCGTACTTATCCATTACCCCTATTCTCCCGCTTTGATACTAGCTAGTCAAACCATACGGAAATCGGCAATTATGCGGTAAGGATACGGTTGCGGAGTTCTCCACTCCTTAGGGGCCCTCCACCTTGACCGTCAATACTCCAAAGGTCTCCTTTCTTCTACGACGGGCGAAGTCACCCCGATAATAGGACTAGTTGCCCTTTTTACATTCAGCTGAACTTACTCACTTGTGGAGGGATAGATAGGGTACCGCCTTGTCGCTGAGCAAAGATACTACTTTCCTACATAGACCACGCCATCTTCTTTAGCGCCCTTGATCTGGAGCTGTTGAGCTAGGTTCCCCAGACCCAGACTATCCTGTATTTTGAACCCACCTACACGGGTGCGCGTGAGTTCTTTTAAATATCCGCCCACGTTTAAGTATTTTCCTAGATCTCTCGCGATGGAACGGATGTATGTGCCAGATGAAACTACAAATTTTATCTTAGCAACGGGAGGATCGAAGGAGACAAGCTTCGCTTCTTTTATGGTTACTTTACGCTTTTTGAGCGCCACCCTGTTTCCTTTACGCGCTATCTTATACGCAGGACGTCCAGATATTTTAACTGCCGAGTAGGCAGGAGGAATTTGTTCTATGGTACCGGTAAATTTCTTGAGGGCTAGAAGTAATTTGGCTTTATTCAAGATGCTTTTGGTTTTTACGGGAGTGATTGTCCCCTCGGCATCATCGGTAGGGCTTGTTTTCCCGAATTCTATAGTGGCCTCATATTCCTTGTCGGCATTTTTTAGTATCTCTCCCAACTTTTTAGTTGAATCTCTTCCTATAGCCACAACTAGAACTCCCGAAGCAAGAGGGTCAAGGGTGCCGCCGTGTCCTACGCGCTTAACGTTGGTTATTTTACGTATTTTGTTGACGACGTCGTGGGAAGTAATCCCCTTAGGCTTATTTATCGCCACTATCATGGTATGCGTTACTAACCGTCCTTCTAAGTTCAATCAGGGTGTGGTCTTTGAAAACGATTAACCCGATGAAGTAGGTTAGAAGAGCGGTAAATATGGTGAATATAAAGGGAATATTCAAGAAATTCATCCCTAAAATCACAATAGCCATGAGGGCGGTGGCTTTAATGATGCCACCAATGCGGGGCAAAAGGTGGAAGGGGCTTACGGCCCTAGCCTTCCTCCAGAGGACCCCGTTTATGGTTAACTGAGAGATAACGCTGGAGACAGCCGCCCCTATTATCCCGAAGACAGGAATCATCAACCAGTTAAGGATGACGTCTAGAACAGAACCAAAAGTCCAAAACGGAACCAAATCCTTTTGCTTATTGTGGGCGAAGAGAGAGTGAATGAGTACCGTGGCCGGGAAAGTTAGGAGCAAAGTCAAGGAAAGAATTCTTAGGGATGCGGCTGATCCTAGGTAGGCATCTCCGTAGAAGAGATTGGATATTTGCTCGGCGGTTAGCAGGATGCTCACGACCAGCGGAATAGCCATGAGCATTACGGCCGACAACCCTCTTTCGACAACCCTGGTGAACTCCTCGGCGTTTGTTTTTACCAAACGGGAAAGAGTGGGGAAAAGTCCTCCCACAATCAAGGCGGGGAGGAGGTAGAAAAAGGCAATCGGTTTTTGAGCTGCGGCGTACAGTCCAACTGCATGGGCGTCAAAGAACCAACCAATCATTATGGTGTCCACGTTCACCATCAACGTTCCAAAGATAGAAGCTAGGGTCATGGGCCAAGCGGCGCTGATGAGGGAGCGTATCAAAGTGCGATCAAAGTGGGAAATAATTCTTTTAATGTATGGGAGAAGAAAACTTACGGTAGCGATAAATCCCACACCGGCTCCAATAGCATAGGCTAAGGTAAGTGTTTCTGGAGCGGGGCGTAGGAAGAGAGCGATAAAACCAATTCCCACAATTACTACTTGGGTAAAGATATTTATTAACGCCTCCAACTCCATGCGCTCTTCTGCTCTGAAGATGGAACTTCCGAAACGACGCAGAGAATCAAAGATGAATAAAGCCGCAGTAGCGAGGATTAAAGTTTTGCTAATGGGGATGCTGGTTATGAGAGGTGTGCCGAATACAATAAAGAACAAACTCAACAGAAGAAGCGCCATTTTGAGGACAAGGGATGTAGAGAAAAGAGCCATTCTCTTTTCCTTGTCCTTGGCGACTTCCCTGATCAGGACTCCGCTTAACCCAACATCGGAGAAGATAGTCACCAGACCCGCCAAGTTAGTCATGTAGGAGAAAGTACCGTACCCAGCTACTCCCAAGACCCTGGCGGCGTAGAAAATGATCGCTACGCGCAAAAATCGGCCCGTTATCTCGCCAAAAGAAAGCCAAAAGGTGTTCTTGGCTATAGTCTGGGCCGTATTCTGGTTATGGAAGAGGAAGCGCTTCAACTTGGAGTTCTCCCCAGATTTTGGCATATATCCAATATAAGTTTATAATGCCTTATATTCAACGAGCTAACATGGCAGAGAAGAAAAATAAGAGATTTGGATTTGGGATGGCGGTGGCGATGACGTTCACCGTCGTTGTTTTGCTTCTAGCGGGAGCATATATCTGGAGAATAACTCCTCGTCCATATTCGGCGGTGATTTTGGCGAGCGGAGATGTATATTTTGGCCAACTTTCATATTTCCCAAGACTTTCACTCTCCGATCCGTACACGCTGCAAACGGTAGCTGACCCTAATAACCCAGAGCAAGTTACTTCGCAGATAGTACCCTTGGATTTGTTGGTGTGGTCCCCGAATAAATTGTTTTTGAACCGCAGCCAAGTGGCTTCAATCAGTAGAGTGGGTGAAGATAGTCAGGTGATGCAGTTGATCCGCAGTCGGAACGTTACGCAATAAATTTGACGCAAGATTACGAGCAAGTAAGATACCATGGCTATGAATATCAAAATGTACAGCACCCCCTTTTGCAAGTATTGCAAACTAGCCAAGGAGATTTTCAATAAAAAGAATCTTAGTTTTGAAGAAATAGACATAACCCAGAATCAAAAGCTGATGGAAGAGATGTTAAAGAAATCCAATGAGATGACGGTACCTGTATTTGACATCAACGGACAGATTCTAGTAGGCTTCAACCGCACTAAGCTTGAAGAAGCATTAGTAAAGGTCGCTTAACTTTCGGGCAACTATGGCTTATCAGTGCCGACAATGTAATAGAGTTGGTAATGAAGCTGGAGCTTGCCCGGTGTGTAATATCCCGATGAACATTAGATTGCAAGACAATACGCCGGACACCCCTGTGGTTCCTGCAGAAGAGCCTACCCCCGAGGTAGCTCCTATAGTGGCTCCTGAGGTTCCCATGGAGACTCCTCCTGCTGAGGAGACCCCTGCCGAAGGTGGCGATCCGACTGTAGCCTAGGTTAACCCAGGCTCGTAAAAATAAAGAGGCCTCCCCGATTGGGGAGGTTTCTTTTTGGGAACGCTTTGTTAAAATGGGTTCTATGTTTGAGCTCATAATCATTGGTGGAGGCCCTGCGGGGGTGGCAGCCGCTATTTACGCCGCCAGGAAGAAGATAAAAACAGCCATTATCACAGAGGAATTTGGCGGTCAATCTACTATTTCAGACGATATCCAAAACTGGATCGGACAAACTAATTTGTCAGGATTTGATCTGGCGAAGCAGTTAGAAGCCCACCTTCGGGTCTACCAAAATGATATTGAGATAGTGGGAGGGCAGAGGGTGGAGAAGGTAGAGAAGCTTGGAGA
>MHIS01000014.1:40530-43597 GCA_001817635.1 Candidatus Colwellbacteria bacterium GWA2_46_10 | reverse complement strand
ACCTCCCCGAGGCGTATCGTCGCTACGCTACGTCCTTCATCGCTGTTTCATGCCTAGGCATTCACCGTGCGCCCTTATGGGCCTCTTTTAAAAGAGGCTTTGGAGAAATTGGCCGCTTAAGCGTCCAAAATCGTAACCCTAAAACGCTTTTTACATTATTTTAGGGACGTCCTTGCACACCAACCGCATGTAGGATGCAAAGTTTATTAGTGGGTATTCTTATTTCAAACTTCATTCGTGACTCCCAGAGGACAAAAAAACCGCTCGGTAGCGGCTCTTTCTACAAACAGAAAATACGTTGCTACGAGCCGTTTTTATGTCCTTGCATCAATATCATTCTTGAGAAAATTATACTTCCACTAAGTAATGGGTGTCAACACCCCTATATATCCTCGCTACAGAAGCTGGGAACATGGCTTCCAGGCAGCTCCATACTAGATTCGGGGGTATCTGTTACAACTGAAATAACTGTGGGAAAACCGCAGATATCAGCGTCTGAGAACCCTCGGCTTTTGAGCCAGGAGATAGCCGTATTCTCCTTCTCCTGCCAGTTATTGAAATTTACAAAAATCATCAAACGCTCCAAGGGTGCGGGGAGATAGCCTATCTCAAAATCAGAGTTATTAATTATCGCTCCAGCTTTCCCGCCGAGAAATTTAATAAGTTCGGCCTTTAGTGCTTCTCCCCCCGGAGACAAGCTGGCTGTTTCCTGAGCTTGGTATATTTCTTGAATCATTTTTCCTTCTTCGCTTGGTCTGTCCAAAAACATTTTTATTCCCAGCCCAAGGATAGTAAGGATCACTACGGTGGTTAAAATAATGATTATCTTTTTATTCATATCTTGCTTTGTTTGTTCTACTTCATTAACACTCAACAAGCTTGGAAATGTTTAGCCTGTTCCAACATGCCCAGTAAGATGGGCTATATTGATCATACCTTTTTATTGCATTGGCAACTTGCTCCCGCCACGGTACATCCCCTTGGTCATATGGTCTGTTAGCTGAACTAGGGTTCATTTGAAAAAGACCATAAGCTCCAAGTCCTGACGTGGATCTCGGATTGTACGAGTTGGAGTTGTAACTCCAATTTGTCTCACAACCGGCCACCTGATCCACCATTACTGTAGTTACGTAATCTACGTTAGCATCACAATAACCTATTCTCTCAACTTCCGATCTCACTACATTTCTTAGCATACCAACGAACGCAGTACGTCCTTGGGTGCCTCCAGTAGAATCACCTGAAATTGCACTAGCATACTCGCACCGTGGATCTCCAAAATTACCCTTGAGAGCATTTCTTGCGTTATAAAATCCTCCGCAATCTTCTGTGATGGGCAAGGCCGCAAAAAGACTACTATTCCCCGCCCCAGGCAATCTCTCCAAGGTAGGACCCTCCACTCGAGGGTTTGGGTCAAGGAAAACCTCTTCCAGGCTAGTAAGGTCGGGGTTGATGAAGTTGAGGAGAAGGTAGGAGGAGAGAAGGAGGGCCAGGCCAAAGAGAGCGTGTTGGATCCACTTCTTGGCTTCCTCTATTCTGCCTGGGTTCCCTCCAGAGGCGCTGTAGAGGACTCCTCCAAAGATGATGATCCCCAAAGCCACCATGCCTCCGATGCCTAGGGCCCAGGTGTATGTGTTGCTCACACGTTGGGCGAGGCCGAGGGGAATGGGTTCAGTTGAGGTGATGGTTGTGGCTGCGGAAACTGGGTGAACTAGAAAGATAATTATAAATGTAGCGGTTGCTAGGATAATTTTTTTGAACATCATTTTTAATAAGTCAGACTATCCACAATCGAAGAGCACAAACTTATATGTTCTCCGTATTGTGGGCCTACTACATAACAGCCCACCTCAATGAGATTACCGTTGCTGAAAACAATTTTCCCTTCTATGTAGTCGTTATTTTTGTTTGAGAGTTCCGGCGTAATTTCTCCAGCCTCTCCACTACTTGTATAAGTAAACTTTCCATTGGACGATCTGCCATAGTATTCAATGGCTCCTCCACTTGTATCAACAAACAGAGAGTAGAGCGGATATGCTTTTTTGACTTCGTCTACGGTAGGAAAAACATCGGCTAACTTAGAAGTCAGCCAAATTTGAGAGCGGGTGTTGTCCATTTGTTTGCTTGCATACAACCCATCTTCTATTTTTTCTCCTCCACGGATTTCCCAATCTTTGGGTATAGATATTGAAACTCCACTAGGATATTTAATATTTATCTCGTCACCTTTCTCCCTAACATCAGCCTCTGCCCCCTGCTCATCATGGCTTCTAAAAGTCACTAGCAGAACAATGGTGGCTACTATAATTACCACTATTATGCTGCTAACTATGATTATCTTTTTCATATTGATTCACTCCTATTTTTATGGATTACATCCAGTCTGCACATAGCAATTTGTATTACAGTCTATCCCACATCCGATTCCCGTTCCCGCGGCACCACCAAAACAATCACCCACGTGAACATGAAAATGTGCATAGTGCCCCTTGATTCTACCTCCCGCATCTAGGTCAAGCCTCGCAAATTGTCCATTCCAAGGAGTAAGGCGATCGCCTTGAGTTTGTTCAAAGTAGGCGTTTACCTCATTGATGTATCTGTACGCCTCTGAGCTGGGTTGACTACCCAATGTGCCAGGAGAGTGCAGAATACCTGTTACATAACCAGTATCTATAAACAGCTTGGCGAGCGCTATTCTGTCATCCACACTATAGTTACCAATCAATACATCTGCATCTGTCCCAAGTTCATGCGTTTCGTGTCTGCTCGTTGTACATGCGTTCTCAAGGTAATCACCATTGATGTCTCTTATATAGAGCGGCGCTTCACTTGGATAATTTTCCCGCCAAGCAGTAGCTACTGTGTAGAGAACTTGAATGGTTTCTATATTACCGCAAGCGCTCGCTAACTCTCTATCTCCACCACACTCGTTAGTGTTTAGAACATAAAGCCCGGGAGTAGCCGGTGGGGGCATTTGATAGTATCCATCAACCATTGGACTACCTATATTTGGTGGCATTAGAAGCTCTTCTATGCCTCCTACTAAACCTCCCGCCCCAGGCAATCT
>MHIS01000014.1:40011-40195 GCA_001817635.1 Candidatus Colwellbacteria bacterium GWA2_46_10 | reverse complement strand
CAATGTACACGACAGCACCAGAAATGACGCTTAACGCCCCGATCACTACAAATATAACTTTGGTAGCTCTCCTGTCTCCAATCCTCTTTACGGAGTTAGTGAACGCTCTTCTTATCATGCTGTTATTATAATACCAAAAACCGCCCGAAAAGGGCGGTTATTGGCTCCTTGGTACCAAGGAAAC
>MHIS01000014.1:18686-39951 GCA_001817635.1 Candidatus Colwellbacteria bacterium GWA2_46_10 | reverse complement strand
CCCATACCGAAGGCAATACCACCAGCTAGGGCAAACATGGCGAATACCGCCGTGATGAATGCCTGTACTAAGGCAGTAGCAATACCAAGTTGCAATAGCGCACCTGATACACCGAAGACTATGATAGCCCACCAAGTAATAGCTCCTAGGAAGTTGGCGGACTCGAGTCCTCCACTCCTTGCCGAAGCTCCTACCAATCCTCTAAGGAAGTTGGCAAGGATAACCGTAGCCAACATGATTAGTACTGCTACCACAACCTGTGGGATGTAAAGCAATACTGCCTGGAGGAAACTTGAGAAGGTGAAGAAGCCCAAGATATCGGAGGCTGCTAGGAAGAAGGCTACTAGTACAAACCAGTATATAAGTCTTCCGAAGAACCTACCGACATTAAGCTTCAATCCAGCTTTCCTAAAATGGGCGTCTACGCCGGCACTGGCCAAAAGGGAATCCAATCTAAGAGCAGTTACAATCCTTTCGATCAATGAACCAAGCGCTGCAGCCACTATGAGGCCGACGATGAATACCACCACAGCAGAGGTGAAGGTGGGAACGAATCCCACGAAGTCAGCCCAAAGTTGCTGGAATGATAATACTAATACGTCAACCACATCCTGAAATGTCATTTGTTTAGCGTTTCAGTCAATTTAAACCGACCTTTCCTTATTACCTGCCATTAATTATAGCAAAAACGAGTTTTTTCTTCTGGGGAGTACTGTGGATGTCTGACTTTCCCCAGTTCAGTATTATATACGGTGAGACCCAGACAAGGTTATTTGGACTTCTTTAGTATATCTGAAATAGGCTCTCCGGTCAGAGGTAAAATGCGACGAATGCCATGGTGCTATGAAGATATAGAGGGACTAGTATCCTTGCTAATAGGCAGTAAAAATATGTACTATATCGAATGATATGAAACCACCTCATGTTACCTATAAATACGATCTGGAAAGAGACATTGATGATATAGAGATTGGGCTCGATACCATTAGAAACGGTAGGCAACCCGATAATGAACTTGCGCTCTTGATGGGACAATATGGCGAAAATCCTTCTCGTGAGGATATTAAAAAGTATCTGAAAGTTCGTTGGGAAAACAATGAATCTATTAAGGAGGTTGTTATAAAACAACTCCAGGAGTACTGGGATTCAATTGAAGAAATATATTTTAAACACCTAGCAGATCGTATGCAGTTAGAAAGCTATTACAATATTGAAGAATTAACTGGTTACCTTAGTACGCGACATGGTTCCGGATACAAACATGAAGAGAATTGGTTCGCTGTCAGCGCTCACAAGGGCACATTAGGGAATAGTCTTACTGCTATGCATGAAATGATGCATATCTTTTTCCACAAGCAATGGTGGCAATTTTGTAAGGATCAAGGGGTCGAAGATAAAAATATATGGGATATTAAAGAGGCCGTAACGGTATTACTTAATCTTTGGTTTAAATACCAAATTGTTGACATCGATATGGGATATCCAGAGCACGCTCAATTTAGAAAGAATATTAAAGAATGGTTTCTCGAGATAAAAGATTTTAAAACAACTCTGACCAAGGCGTGCGAATATATTAATACTC
The DNA here is from genome assembly GCA_001817635.1 of Candidatus Colwellbacteria bacterium GWA2_46_10. Classification (GTDB taxonomy): domain Bacteria; phylum Patescibacteriota; class Minisyncoccia; order UBA6257; family Colwellbacteraceae; genus GWA2-46-10. The sequence goes on along the minus strand of MHIS01000014.1, from coordinate 38,369 downwards.
ATAAAACAGAAAGTCCTCCCTGGGTGAAGTGACATCACTCCACCCAGGGGGACTCGTCGTTTCGCTGTCGGACCTCCTAACCGAAGGATCCGTCACAGCCATCAGCGCCGCCTTCGCAGCCTGATTGGCAGCTGTCGCAGCCGCCGCCGGCGTCACAGCCACCAGATGCGTTGTCGCACGCCGCAAGGATCATCGGGTCCGCCCGAATGATCAGCGGCGCAAATGCGAGTCGCATGGGGGTTTCTCCTTTCTGGAAGTGTAGGCTTGGTTCCCTATCCCTTCCAAGATAGAGAATTTCTTTTACCCTCGCCGGCTCATCTAGCCAGTCGAGATCTGAGCAACCTCACGCGTTACCAGCTCTGACATGAAGGAATAGTATTCCTCGTCGGACATCTGGATGCCGTGTTGATCGCGTAAACCACCTGGAGTGAACTCAACGCCTTCTGCATGCAAGGACTTCAGCAGTTCAAGAGTTTCCCTCTCGACGATGGCATTCTTGATACCGCCTGTGTTGATTATGCCCACCTCATCGTCCTGTCTGAACCGACAGCCCTTCCTGATCTTCATCAGCGTGGAGCCTTCGATCAGTACCGCATCATGATGTCGAACAAGGGTGGGGAGTTTCCTAACTTCGCTCTTCTTCATGATCGGATCTTCACCACACAGTGAGCCGTCCGTAGGCGCTACCCTACAACCACCACCACACTGAGCGATGAATCGGCATGACAGGCAGGCTTCCGGAAGGATCGAGCCGTCTCGCCATTCGTGCATTCGTTGCCAAATGCTTGCCAAATCCTTATCCATGATCGACCCGTAGGTCTTTTCGTGGTGTGGGCAGGCTCGCACGAGTCCATCAGCGCCAATGGCGACGGACGTTTTGCCCGCAGAGCATGATCTCATCCCCAACAGATCGACCTCTTCGCTTGTATCGAAGAAGCAACCTGGGTACGGGATGAGGGAGTCCAAAACGAGACCAGTTTCCTGCAATCTCACTAGGGACTCAACGATGGCGCGGATCTCGTCCGGTCTGAGAATGAGTTCGGAATCAGGCTCCAGGTACGCAAGTCGAGGAGGAATAACCCTGGTCGCAGAGAAGAAGGAAGCTCCAAGCTCCTTGGCTAGCAATCCAGTCTTCTCGATATGACCCAGGTTTCTCCTGCTCACCACCATGTTGAGCGCGACTCGTAAGCCGGCTTCGATCGCGATCCCCACTCCCCTGGTCACCTTCTGGAATGAACCAGGGTGACTCGTCAGGTAGTTGTGGGTATCAGGATTATAGGAAAGTAGTGAGGCCAAAACCGTATTCAACCCAGCCTCCTTCAGCTGTCGAGCCGTCTCCGGCTTGATCAGCGCCAAGGTTGAGTTGAGGCTGAAGGTGATGCCTCTGGCACGCAGCTCTCCCATCAACGACAGTAGGCCGTCCACGTTCATGAGCGGTTCTCCACCGTTCAGGATGACATGGAAGACCCCGTGTTGAGCAAGCTGGTCTGCGATGCGTACTGTGAGCTCTGGGGAAAGCTTGATGTCGAGACCGGGGTCTGACGCTCTCCAAAAGTTGTAACAGTGTCGACAACGCTGGTTGCAAAACGTGTTGACTTCCACATGGGCCGCCAACGGCGCATTTAGGGTTTTATACACTTTGATCCCCCTTCATATTCAGTTATTCGGGTACATTCTCTACTAAAGACGTTTCGCGTCTTTATATAGTCCTAATAGGATTATTTTGCAGTTCTGTCAAATAGTAGATTCGCGTCAATTTATATATTCGTCTTCCAAATACTTTTTATATATGCATTACAAAACCTCGAACGCTCTTCGAGTGCCCGAGACCCCTACGCTTCTCGTGCTAGAACGACTTGGTTAAACTCTAGTTACTAGCGTAGCTTGATTTTACAAACCCCGGAAAAAGGTCTCTTAGGAAGTTAAAGAGGTTAAATGGCGTCTGTCCTGGGTTAATTTCCCTTAGGAAGGGTTCTATGAGGGATAATGAGCCGTTGTAGCTTCCACAAGTTAGAGTAAGAGTGGTTGCTGTCTCTGGACATACTTCAATGTTATCTCCGGATCCACTACCCCCTGGGGTCGGGAAAGTAGCTGTCTGCCACTGTGAGGATATAGGTGAAGAGCTAGGTGAACAAAATTCTGCATCCACGCCGTTAGCGTTCCAATCTATGTCGTAGCAACCATTGTCCTTCTTGCCACCACTGGATGAAAGATCAACGGCTGGTGGTTCATTAGGAGGAGCGATAGGGGGTACCACAAACACGGTGGCCGAATCACTTCCAGAACCACTTGGGCCAGAGCACGCAAGATCATATCCTGTTGTTGATGGAGGTGTTACGGATTGGCTCCCTCCACTCACACTTTTAGAACCGCTCCATCCCCCCGAGGCTGTACAGGAAGTTGCCCCACCACTAACGGCCCATATCAAATTTGAAGAATCTCCTTGGTTAATAGTTGGAGGTGAGGCCGAGAAATCTACATTAACACCCGAACACGGTTGAGTGTTACACGGTACATCACTTGAAACCTCTCCACCGCAAGTGTTGAACCTAGTAACTGTTTTGGTCCCTCCGCCACAAGAGGCAGAGCATGGTCCTTGTATGGTAAAGTTTTTACAAACCGGCACTGGAGGAGTAGTGGTCCCACTGCACTGTGGTGTCCCTACACCAGACCCAGAACATGAACCAGCGCAATTCTTTTTGACTTTACATCCACTTCTACAGGTGGGTGCAGATAGAGTACACACATCGCAATCGGGTGTACCCCAGCCAGCCCCCTGGCAGGAGTTGCCATATTGATTGGTTTTCTTCTGACACTTTCCGCAGGTAGGCGTGGGATTTTCTGTTGGTGGAGATGTACCCGTAGACCCACCGCCACCGCAAGTACCCTGGGTGCAGTCGAAATAGTCCACAACAGGGGTACACGCCGTTCCTTGATCCTCGCCCGGAAGGACACCACCACCATTGCCACAGGCTGTACCAGTAGGATGTGAACCACTCACAAGTCCTGTCTTATCTATAGTGGACAGAGCATCCGGTTGCCCATAGGTAGCACAACACCATGTAGATGGGGCAACGGCAAAAACTTTGCTCGGCAACACAAAGAAAGCTATCCACACAACGAGTACAATGCAAGAACCGACAACGACGGTGGTAATACTCCTACTTGGGCTAAATATTCTTACCATATTACTGGGTATCTAGGTGAATCACTATATCAACCACTATCTTTCCCTTTTCTATAAATCCGATAGCTCTAATTTTTTCCCCCACAGATATCTTGCTAGAATCATACGCTACCGGAGACAAAACGTCCCAGTTATGCTCCGTGGCTGCATACTGAGTGGTATCATTGGTAGTTAAATCTACTCTTGCATCACCTTCTGAAATCTCAATAAATCTATTGTTTAACTCAGAGACTGTGCCAGATAGAACAACACTGTATCTTTCCAAACCCGGATATTTATTCAAATTATCAGCAAACTGCAACTGCTTGACGTCAAATAGCACATAGACGGCCGCCAAAACCAGAACCACGAGCAAAGCACTAATACCAACTTGAGCTAGTATTCTGTTGTTCATCTGCATCTCTAACTTAGAGTATAACATAAGTGGATGATACGCTCTAAATATTTGTGGAAAATTCACATTGGTCTCCCAAGGCCCACTTAGAAGAGATATAAATGAACGCGCCCACCCCCCCCTCAAGTAAGAGGGAGGTGGGCGACGTACTTCTATCACCTCCTAGCGTCAGCAATCAAACCAAGTGCACGCCTTGTCAACCAACTCTTGGAGTTGATCGACTGCGTCCAACCCAGTACGAGTCACCAGGTCGAATTCCCCAGGGCCACGGATCGTCACCGTAGGCGCTTCCCGAATCCCGAAGTAGCGCACAACCCGATCCTCAAGGTCCACAACGTGAACTTCGAGAGAATCTGGAGCTGTGACTAGCTCGGCGAGAATCTCGTCACAAACATCACAGTCGTCACTCATGACGACGGTAATGCCATGACTCCAGTCCGACACCGGCTGTTCCACCTCTAGGTACGGAAAGAAGCGCAGAACGGCCTCCGTCGAGCTTGCGAGACGACCCTGAGCTTCGTCAAACGACCAGATGATGACCAAGATCTCAACCTCATCCACGAGAACTGGCAACTCGTGGTGAGCTGACGTCACCGTGCCAATCGTCTGCTCGAATCCAATAGGCGTATCTACATCGTCCAGATAAGCAGGACCCCCACTGAGGTTGCCCTCCGCAGAAATCACTCTTATTCCAGGATCATTCTCCTCTGCGCCTGTTGCGTCATCAAAGGGCGTGGGGACGACATATATCTGCTTAGTGCCAAGCTGGGGTTTCTCAGCATTGACGTAGATGTCATTCCACGTGTCGCTACCGCTAGCTGGCAACACAGCCCAGAAGCCACCCTCGACTGGGTTTGACAGCACTGTCCCCGTTGGCAGTTTCAAGCCAACACCATTCAGTAAGTCATCTGCCCTCGGATTGAAACCCCTTAGAGCCCTCGACATATCAGAGTGCCAGATCGGCACAGCCGTCGCATATACCTCCGGCGGGACCAAGTAGATCCCTTGGCCAACCTCTACCCCGAGGGGGTAGAAGAGATGGCCACCGAAGTCGCCGCTGTTTTCGCTCATGTACGTCCCGTCGAACCCCGCCGCATCGGCAAGGTAGTAACGGTACGACCCATCCACTGGCAGAGACGCAGTCGTCTCAAACCGGCAAACATTGGGTCCATACCGAGACGGTTGCTCAGTTCCTTCCCCGAGGGGATAGGAGCCGACGATCTCACCGGTCGCGAGGTCTTCAATCACTACCTCCGCCCCTTCGGTGAGCAACCCGTCGTAATTCACTCCCTCATAGGAGGTTGTTACGCAGGTTCCGTCCGCCTCAACGCGGTAGGCAAAGGTCATATCGACGGCCAGAGCGAAGTCCCCGAGCGTCGTGGTGGTCGTGGGCGGCTCAGTCGTGGTGGTCGTGGGAACGGTTGTTGTCGTTGTAGTCGTGATAGTCGTGGTTGTGGTAGTCGTGGTGGTCGTGTTTACGACCAGACTGCCCTCCTCACCGCACGCAGCGGCAACGAGAGCGAACGCCACCAGCACCACGAGGTTGCGCATGAGACGCATCTTGTAACCTCTTTCTTACGGTGGTATTCACTTCTCAAGGAGCCGCATAGATGCGGCAAGCGAATCTTGCCCCTGCAGGGTAGCACCAAGTTGACAAAAAGTCAATCTCGTTGTGGAGTGGTTATTTGAATATCTTGCGAACCCTTATCCCAAAAACAAAGCACCCAGTTAAAAACTACTGGTTTGGTGGGCAAACCTCAGAAAGTAAAGATTTTAGTTCCTCTTGGGTTAGTCCCTCCATAGCGAATATTTCCTCTATACGATTTTGAAGATTTGCCAGTTCCTGCGCGGACAGGTTACTCGGGTAAGAACAAGTTCCCAGATCTTGCTCAATAACGCCAATTAATTCCCCGTCCAAGCTTGCGTAGCAACCCTGGGGAAGTAATGCTTCAAGCTCCTCACGAGTTAGCTTGCCTGTTGCCAATATTTCTTTCAGGTTACGGTCGTGGTCCACTTGCTCCTGCGCAGTTAAGTTGCCAGGATCGTTACAGGTAATTTCTAACTGTTTCCCTAGCAAAACAATTGAGCTTCCTTCCAAACTGGTATAACAGTCCTGAGGGAGTAATGCTTTAAGCTTATTTTGAGTTAGGATACTCATCTTCGATATTTCCTTCAGGCTACGATCGCGATCCGCCCGTTCTTGGGCAGTTAAGTTGCCAACTTCATTGCAGGTGATTTCCAGTTGTTTCCCGGAGAAAAAAGCTCCTGGAGTGACACCTTCATTGAACCCCGTTCTGCTTAAAGATCCATTGAAGTATAAAAAACCAACGACCACAAAAAACGTTGTAGCAACAACGGTACTCCAGATAATCTTTTCGTCGTCCCCTCCAATCATGGGAACTTTTTGCTGTGTTTGTTCCATTCCTCTTATTATACCAATTATACCAAATAACCTTTAAGTTTTCGCTATCTGCTCCTTGTTTTGGGGGTAACCCAGTAGCCCAATCTGAACTTTCCCCCAAGCATCAATCTGGTTTGAGCTTCAATTGCGGGCACACTCCCCAGAAGAATCATGGTAGCGGGCAAAAGGATCCATTGGAGAAGGTAGAGAATATAGTGGCGGGGACGGAACCACTCCGGCTTAGGAGGCAAAAGGATAACTCCCAAGATCGCGGAGAGGAGAATTCCCAAACTCGCTATCCCCATAATATTTTGAGTGATCTGGGGAAGGCTGTATGAGAGAACCGTCTGGTTGAACTCGCTCCCCCCTAAGATCAACGGCAGCCAGCCCAGAGCGAAGATTAAGACAGAAGCGGTAGCCCAGGAGTAGAAAGAGTCTAGTTTGTAGAAAGTCCAGTAAAGTTTCTTTCTTAATTTAATTTTCTTGTTCCCGATGAAATTGGTAATGACATAGGCAATGTTCTCTGATCCCCAGGCCCAGCGGCGCTGCTGTTTGTAGACGTTTTTCATAGTCTGCCAGAAACTCGGAGCGGCATTGGCATCCATAGATACCGGGTAAGCCAGGGGTTCCACCTTCCAATTGGAGTTGTAGTGGATATAGCACTGCCAGAAAATGCGGGAATCCTCCGAAACAACGTTTTTGTGCCAAAACCCAATTTCAACCAGAGCCTTGAAGGGCATCGAATGAGATGAAAAGGTAGCAAGGTTTTCCGGACGGGCCTGTTGCATCATTTGATAGAAGGTAGCGGATAACGATACAACGCGCGCGAACACGGGAGCTTCAAAGATATTGTTGTTGAAAAGCGGAATGGGCTGGTAGCTTGTGTGCTGGTTATCCTCCGTCGTCAGAAAAGCGTGAGTCAACCGCCCGAAGTATTCAGGGTAGACTTGAGTATCAACGTCAAAAACCGATACCAAGATATTCTCGTAATCCAGCTTATCCTTGTCTATGACCTCCCTCTTAGCCGCCTTGGCCATCCAAGCCTGGTTAGACCCCTTGCCGGGAATTTCTCCTTCCAAACCGAATGGATGCTGCGTCACTAGAAAGTTGCGGAACTTACTCCCGTACTCTTTCTTTATCCGTTCCGCTATTCCCAGAGCTTCTTCCCCAGCCCTCGCCTCTGGCCCCAACACCACTATCATCTTCTCTTTGGGATAGTTCTCCTTTACTAAACTATCAAACGTTTCCCGTACTACCTCGTAGGGTTCTTTGTACATAGGTAAAAGCATTAAGTGATATACCCTTTCCCACCCTTTAATCTCTTTGACCTTATCAAGCCAGTTAACTTTCGTGTTCTCTCGCATCCTGCGGAATGTAAAGGTCAGATACAAAGACAAGGTGGCTGTGCGCAAGAGCCAATATGTATCGAAAAGAATAATGAAGATGGCCGCAGATGCGGGAGCGTAGGCTGAGGCTAGAACCATGCCTATCAAAGTAACCCACACTAGTGCCCCCGGCAGTATTTCAAAAAATCTATACATTACAAATTCAAATTGGCTTGGGCTTTAATTCTGTATTTCTTGCCTTTCTCGTGATTCATATACGCGGCTACCGCAATCATAGCAGCATTGTCCGTAGAGTACTTGAACTCAGGCATGTAGAATTCCAATCCTTCCTCCTTGGCTCTTTTGGATAAAGTTTCCCTAAGAAGCTTGTTAGCTGCCACCCCTCCTGCCAGGAAAACTGATTTGGCCTTGTGTGCCCAGGCGGCTTTGATAGTTTTCCACACAAGAGTTTCAATAGCTGCCCTTTGGAAAGACGCCGCCACATCCGCCCTCAACTTGGAAGTAAGTTTCTTGTCTCGAAGGTAGTACAAAACGGAGGTTTTCAACCCGGAGAAGCTGAAATCAAAGTTTCTCTGGTGGATCATCGGCCTTGGAAAATCGATACTCTCCGCATTTCCCTTCTCTGCTACTTTTTGGATTTCCGGTCCCCCAGGATATGGGAGCCCTAACAAACGTGCCACTTTATCAAAAGCTTCTCCTACCGCATCATCTCTTGTTTCTCCAATCTTTTTCCATCGATCAATACTCTCTAGAGCTAGAAGAATTGTATGTCCTCCGCTTACCACCAATCCGATCGCGGGTAATTTAGGATTTTTCTCACTCTCTTTCAATGAAAGAAGGGGGCTATATAGATGCCCCTCCAGGTGATTGGCTCCCAAAAGTGGTTTTTTATGTTTCTTGGCTAGCTCCCTAGCAAAATCTATCCCCGCCCACAAAGCTATCTCCAATCCCGGGCCAACCGTTACGGCCACCGCATCGATATCTTTCCAATCCTTTTCTCTAACCACCGACCCACAAACGGCAGGAAGATTTTTGATGTGTTCCCTTCTCGCCAAGCCTGGCTCTACTCCACCGTACGGGCGATGCACTTCTATCTGGGAGGCAACTTCATTTTTCAAAACCTTGAAACGAGGCTTTTTGAGCCCTCCCTTGGCTTCAACAAGCGCCACGGCTGTCTCATCGCAAGATGTTTCGATGGATAAGATCCTCATTATGTGACCCCAGGGGGAATCGAACCCCCGTTTCCAGGATGAAAACCTGATGTCCTAGGCCACTAGACGATGGGGCCAAAAACCTTTTGCAAGGCGTCTATAAAGTATAATAGGCTCCTTATCTTTTCAATAATCAGATACGCAACAATTTCTACTCTACTGATGGATATGGCGGGAGACCTAGGTATAATGAAAATTATGAAGCTCGATATGGATTCCCGCTTTGACCACCAGAAGCTTGAGCCTGAGATATACAAGGCTTGGGAGAAATCAGGGTTTTTCAACCCAGACAACTTAGTCAAAAAGGGTATAGCCAAAAAGAGTGCTGGTAGATTCTCTATGGTCCTTCCCCCACCTAATGTAACGGGGGTGCTGCACATGGGGCACGCCATCGTCCTTACTATAGAAGACATTATGACCCGATTCGCGAGAATGCAGGGCAAGAAAACCCTTTGGCTCCCTGGATCCGATCACGCCGCTATTGCCACTCAAGCTAAGGTGGAAAAGATCCTATACAAAGAAAAGGGACAATCCCGCCACGATCTGGGAAGAGAGGAGTTCTTGAAGTTGGTTGAAAAATTCGCTGCGGATTCCCATAAGACGATAGTGAATCAAACCCGAAGAATGGGAGCATCACTCGACTGGTCAAGAGAAGCATACACGCTGGATGATCAAAGAAACTTCGCTGTGAGAACCGCCTTCAAGAGAATGTATGATGACGGGTTGATCTTTCGCAAAGACAGGGTGGTCAACTGGGATCCCAAGGCACAGACCACCATATCAGACGATGAGGTGGTGCACACAGAAAGGAAGGCTCTTCTTTACACTTTTAAATACAGCAAAGATTTTCCGATAGCCATAGCGACCACCCGTCCCGAAACAAAACTTGGAGATACTGCGGTAGCAGTCCATCCATCGGATAAGAGATATAAGAAGTATGTAGGAAAAGTTTACGATGTGAACTTTGCCGGAGAAAAACTGCAAATCAAGATAATTGCAGACAAAGATATCGATCCAGAGTTTGGAACGGGAGCTCTCGGAGTAACGCCCGCTCACAGCATGGTTGACTACGAAATGTCATTGAGGCACAACCTCCCTCTTAAGCAAGTAATAGATGAAAGAGCCCGCATGACCGTGGGGGGCGAGGATATCAAGGATAAAAAAACTATTGAAGCAAGAGAGGTAATCTTGGAGTGGCTTAGAAAAGAGAATCTCCTAGAGAAAACCGAAGAGATCACCCAAAACATTTCCACCGCGGAACGCACGGGGGGGGTAGTAGAACCCCTTCCCAAGCTTCAGTGGTTTGTGGATGTGGAGAAGAAATTCAAAATCCCCAAATCCTCCATAAGAGGCATTAAGAGCGAATCTGATGTAACGCTCAAAGAATTGATGCGCACCGTTGTCAAAAACGGCCAGATCAAGATCCTGCCCAAACGTTTTGAAAAAGAGTATTTCCGCTGGATTGATAGCTTAAGACCCTGGTGCATATCCCGCCAGATTTGGTTCGGCCACCGTATTCCTGTTTGGTACAAAGAAAATAAAATGCATGTGGACATGGACGCTCCCAAAGAAAAGGGTTGGGAACAGGATCCAGACACCCTGGATACTTGGTTTTCTTCGTCTTTATGGACTTTTTCTACACTAGGGTGGCCAAAACAGACAAAAGACCTCAAGGAATACCACCCTACGGACGTTCTGGAGACCGCATATGAAATCCTTTTTTTCTGGGTAGCCAGAATGATCCTTATGAGTACCTATCTTCTTGGAGAGATACCTTTCCGTACGGTATATCTTCATGGGTTAGTAAGGGATGAACAGGGAAAGAAGATGAGCAAATCTCTGGGAAATAGCATAGACCCCGTAGATATGATTGAACTCTACGGGGCGGATGCTGTGCGCATATCTTTAATCATAGGAGCCGCTCCCGGGAGCGACAGCAAAACTTCCGAGGATAAGATTCGCGGGTACCGCAACTTCACCACGAAAATCTGGAACGCCTCCCGCTTCGTACTCATGAGCTACGATGCATCCCTCAAAACAAAGCCGGCATACACCGCCGCCGACAAACGCAACCTCAAAAAACTGGAGGATACCAAGAAAAGGGTCGCGGGTTATATTGAAGACTTCAAATTCCACCGGGCAGCGGAACTCATTTATCAATATTTCTGGCATACTTTCGCCGATAAAGTAATTGAACAATCCAAAGACAGGTTGCGTTCGGGGAAAGAAGCAGACAGGGCCGCCGCCCAAGATGTGCTAATGAAAATCCTCAAAGAATCCCTGAAGATGCTTCACCCATTTATGCCCTACATCACAGAAAGCATTTGGGGCAAACTTCCTAGAGAAAAGGGCGAATCTGATATGCTGATGGTTGAAAAATGTTAGGGCCAGAGATGTCCATAATCTTGGGGTTGATAGCGCCGTTTTTCTGGCTAGGGTTTTTCCTGATGGAAGATCGAGAACACCCGGAGCCTAAATTCATGATCTTTCTGATCTTTATCGCAGGAGCGTTCTCTGCTCTTTTGTCTTTGAGCCCGGAGATATACCTAACGGCAGAATTTCCCCAAACAGGGCTAGCGCATCAGTCAAGCCTGCTGGTACCCTTTGCCTTCATAGAGGAGTTTGCAAAATTCACCGTGGTGTATCTGATCATCAAGTACAGCAAATATTTTGATGAGAAGGTGGATGCGATGATCTACATGATTACCGCCGCCCTAGGCTTTGCTGCCATAGAGAATATTTTCAATCTCTTTAACGTTCTTGAATTTCATGAAGTACTCCAGGCAACGGTGGTGAGAGGAATAGGCGCTACGCTTCTTCACGCTGTAGCCTCTGGTTTATTTGCCTTTTATTGGATGAAGGGGAAGCCCTTCATCGGATTATTCAACGCCACGCTGTTGCACGCCTCATTCAACTATTTGATCTTGCGCATTGAGGGAGACGCAAAGATATATGTAATTTTAATACTGGTAGTAGCCGCCTTTTTCCTCTTTAGGGATTTCGAGATCATAAAAAAACCGAGGGAGCACCTCGTTGGAAATGTACGTGCGTAGGCGGTTTTGTGAGGGTACACTCCACCGCCTGCACACCATTCGTCTTACTCATCGGGTCGGTCTTCTTTCTGCGATTCTCTGAAGGAGTCTTTGGGAGTTACTTCAACGATCTTTCCAATCAGATCGTTGAGCGTCTCCCTCAAGACTTTATCCTTCTCGAGCTGCTGCCTCTGCACGTAGAGCTGGTCTGCCACCTCTTGAGCCCCGGACCTGTTGGTGATCCGCACCTTGCGGAACTTCACCGCCAGCGAGACCAGGGTCATCAGCGACTTGTGGAACGCCGGACCTCTTCCTAAGGGGAACCCTTTGAAGAAATCCTTGGCCGCGTTGTCCGAGACAACGAAGCCGCTCCCGCGAAGAAGACGCACCGTCCTCTTCGCAAGACGACGTGCGATCGCCCCCTCATTGGCGGTCATACAAATCACCTTCCTTTCCGACCATGATTCTCAAGGAGCAGGTCTTACGCCCTCAGTATGGTTCTCCTACATATGAAGTCAACAATTCTGGTATAATGAAAGTGATGCGCAGAAAAAAGTATGAAGAATACGAAGAAGAGTCTTCTTTGCCCGTTTTAGGGAGCGATATTGAAGGACAACTTACAATAGACGTGTATCAGACGGAAGAGGAGATTATTGTTGAATCCACCATCGCCGGAGTTGAGCCTGATGACATAGAAATAGACGCTACGAGTGATTCCGTAACCATTCGCGGAGAACGCCAAAAGAGCATGGACGTAACGGAAGCGGATTACTTTTATCAAGAATGTTTCTGGGGGAGATTTTCAAGATCTGTCATTCTGCCCCAAGAAGTGGACCCGGACAAAGCATACTCAAGTCTGAAGAACGGGGTGCTTACTGTTCACCTCCCGAAAATAAATAAAGATAGGGCTCGTAAGATTTCGGTTAAGAAGAGTTAACCCCCTTAAGTACTTTTTTGTACACTTCCTCCAGTTTCTTGCTGGTGACCTCTATTGTGTATTTCTTTGCTCTTTCCCTGGCTCCCTTTGCGAGCTTCGCTCTTAGCTTTTTATCTTTCATCAACTTGATAACGCCCGCAGCCAGGGCCTCCGCACTGTTTTCTGTAAGGAGGCCGCTTACGCCATCTTCTATAACATCTTTCACTCCGTTGGCCCTGATGGCTACCACCGGAACCCCCACCATTATGGAATCAACTATTACCAATCCCTGAGTCTCACTCAAAGAAGAGTGAACGAAGATATCTCCTTCTCTGAAGTATCCTCCCCTTTCTTCAACTTGAACAACATCTGTGAAAAATACTTTTTTCCCCAATCCCATACTACTTGCTATCTCCTTGAGCGCTTCCAGGAAGGCTCCTCCTCCGGCGAAAACCAAACTGGTCTTTGGAAACTTTTTAAGTACCCTCTCGTATGCTTCTAAAATCGTGGGTAGGTTCTTCTCTGGACCGACACGGGATAAATTTAACAAAAGAGTGTGGTCTCTGGGGATACTAAATCTCTTTCTAAGGTTCGCCGCTGGCGCTTTGTCTAAAACTTCTTTATCCACACCGGAGGAGACCACGGATATAGGAACTTTGACTCCCTTTCCTACCAAATACTCTTTGATACTTTCGGTGGGGGCTATAACCGCATCCGTCTTGTTGGCATACCGAATGGCGCTTCTCTCTACGAGCTCCATTAGGATCTTCCTCGGTAGTATTTTAGGAAGGTAATCTATGTATAGGGGGTACATTGTATGATTCGTGAAGATAACGGGCACTCCAAAACGCCTGGCGAGCTTGAGACCATATCTTCCGACCCCCCACGGATGCTGGGAGTGCACTAGCTCAATATGTTTTTCTTCAAAAAAGTCTTGGGCTCTTTTGGACGGGAGAGGAATAGGATATTTTGTCTTGCGAGTGATGGAGGCCGATGGGTAACGAAAGTTATCCTTGTCTTGATCGCGATACCCGGGGAAGTTAGGGGCAAAGACAAAAGTGTTGTGCCCTAGCTTTTTCAAACCTTCACGGAAATCGTCTATGGAAACGGTTACTCCGCTCGCTATGGGTTTGTAGTTGTTGGTGAATATCCCGATGCGCATTATCTACTAATTCTATTAACGAAATCGCCCATGACTTTGCTGGCCACGCCGGAATTACGGTCTGTAGTAAAAGAATGATATGAGTTCTTTACCCAAAAAAGCTGCTTGTCTTTGGATCCTACTTTCTTCAAAAGATACTTAGCGCTCATTGGATCCACTACATTATCATTCGCTGAGTGTACTACTAAAATCGGCGCCTTCACCTCTGGCAGTATTTTTCTGATCTCCCAGCTAGCCTTAGCATTTTCGTATAGTTGGTACGCCGGATATTCAATGTAATGAATTTTCTTCATAGCTATTTCTCTATCTTGAGGAAGATATCTTTTATGCATCATCTTTCTGTTCTTCCTATTTAACCAAGCCCACACTCGAAAGAGTGGGTCCATATTCATAAATACCGGGGTACCCATCGCTATTACCCCAACCACCGGCCTCTCCACCGATATTTTAAGGGCAAGTTGCCCTCCCATAGACATTCCTCCGACAATTACCCTATCCACCTCTTTCAAAAAAAGATCGAAGTGCTTTCTGGCATCATCAACCCAATCTTCCCAATGAAGGCCGTCTAGATCCTCGGCTCTGGTGCCCTGCCCAATGCGCAGGGGTATGTATACTGTATATCCCAGAGAGTTGAGATATTTTGCCGTGGATGGAACATAGTCCGGATTGAGTTCTTGAGGAGACGATGACCAGCCGTGGAACAGCAAAATCCCGGTTTTTTTATGGCCCTTCAGAAAAACAGGCTCCGCGCCTTTAATCAACTTTTTATCTGTCCAAAGACTAACTTTCATTTGTGGGCGAGGAGGGACTCGAACCCTCAAGCCTTGCGGCACTTGAGCTTAAATCAAGCGTGTTTGCCAATTTCACCACCCGCCCATCGGGTGAGGCCTGGGGGGGAATTGAACCCCCGTATAAGGGATTTGCAGTCCCTTGCCTTACCACTTGGCTACCAGGCCTTCTTTCGGGGCTATTGTATCGCTTTGGAAGTGATTTATAAAGAGATTTTCAGTAGATCTCCTAGCTCTATAGTAATTTGTGTTTCTACAACTAACCCACACTCATTGTCTGGGCCGACTTCACTCACGTCTTGCTTGCTGAGCTGTATATTCTTGATTCTGCCTTTTCCCAAAACCTCTCCGGCGCGCTCTATCACCATCGGAGTATTTATCTTCATTTTCCCCTTGATAACTCTCCCCCCAACGGTTTGCTTGCTAGCTGTCGCATTGAACTTAGCGAGAACCTCTAATTCGCCTCCCTCAAAATCTTGTTTATCCTTGTTCTTGCGCTCTTTGATGGCATCCAGGAGTTCATAGATTACCTTTGAAGTATATATGGCCACCCCTTGAGCTTCCGCCAGTTGAATTGTGGCCTTTCCAGCTTTGACCTCGAAACCAACGATCAAACTACCTGTAGATTTAGCCAATTTAACGTCGTTGTCCGTAATCTCTCCAACGGAAGACTCCACCATCTCCACCTCGCCCCGTAAAAGATTGATCAAAGCGTCCAGAGATCCCTTTGAGCTTGCTTTCAGGATAGCTTTGGGTTGTTCTCCTTCGTTCGTCGCAACGTCCTTTTTAACAAGGATGTCTTCGTATTCCGCATCGAGCTCGGTATCTCCGGTTATAAACTCCTCCCCCGAGCTTGGAATATCTTCAAATCCAATTATTGAGGCTGGAGCAGAGGGTTCAAGAACTTTAACTGATTGCCCCAGAAAATCTTCCAGGATCTTTATTTTCCCCGAGGCCGTTAGAGTCTTAATATTGTCTCCTTGTCTTAGGATGCCGTCTCTTAAAATTAGATGTGCGATAATACCGCGCTTCGGCTCTTTCTGTGACTCTATAACAAAACCTTTTGCCGGACTTTCTGGATCATAGTGAAGATCCAACACCTCTCCCATTAACAAAATGAGATCCAGAAGTTCCTTTATGCCCTCCCCCGTCTTGGGTGAGACCCCCTGATAGCTAACATCGCCCCCCAATCCTTCTAGAAAAACTTGTTCGTTTAGTAAATCTGATTTAACTTTTTCAACATTTGCATTCTCTTTGTCCACTTTCGTGATAGCGACAATGAAGGGTGTCTTTGTTGCCCTCAAAATTTCCAACGCTTCTTTGGTTTGTTGTTTAATGCCCTCGTCCGCCGCTATTACCAAAATTGCTATATCAGCTGCCGAAGCTCCGTGGGAGCGCATATGCGTAAAGGCCTCGTGTCCGGGGGTATCAATAAACGTTATCTTCTTGCCAGAGTGCTTTACCTCATAGGCACCGATAGATTGGGTAATACCACCGGCTTCTTTGGCTACAACATTAGTTTTGCGGACATAGTCCAGCAAGGCTGTTTTACCATGATCTACGTGCCCCACAACCGCCACTACTGGCGGACGGGGCTTCAAATTGTCTTTTTTAGGAGTCATATGCCTATAGAAAGTACACCTTTGGGGGGGTTAAGCGCAAGGATATATGTGACTTTTTAAGTAAGGGATTGGAGGATATTAGAACCTGTTCTAGAGAATCTTTTTGAGTTCAGATAGCCCACCTATGACCCTCCAGGCTATTTCTCCAAATTCGTCTTCCCAGAATTCTGTGCGCACAACTACGCCATTACCAGTAAGCTTAAACAGGCCAATGTCATTTCCGCTGTCTCCAACTACCACACACTCGTTGGATTCCAGTTTGTTCTTTTTAAGGTAATCCTTAAACTGGGTAACTTTTTGCTCCGCCTGTTCGGGATTAAAACTGAAGTTAATCAATTTTCCGTCTTTATCCCATTTCATGTTTCCATTTGCATACCACGTATTGATACCAACCTTTTTCGCTATCAATTCTGCGAAAATATCCAGTGAGCCAGTAATAATACAAAGCTTATAATTTTTTGACTTCAGGTAACCGACTACATCCCTTGCGTCATCACGGAGCGGAATAGCATCAAATATTTTCTCAAACTCTGGCTTTACCGCTCTTCCTGTAGAATTCCAAACCTCCACTAGGCCCTCACATGCTTTATCTATACTGATTTTTCCCTCAAGCAACTCTTCAAATAGTTGCATATGTTTATCAACCGAACCTCCAAGCTTTTCAGTAAGCTCCTTCCAGAAAGTAGATTTCTTGGTGAGGGTCCCATCTATATCAAAAATGACCGCCTTAAACATAGAAGAAATCCTATCACACTCCTAAGTTACTTAGCAGGGTCAAGGCTGGAGGAAACTATAAACTGTTTCGCCCTAATTCTCTAGGTTTAATCGTATGGTAACATATGTTACCATACAGATATGGCAAAGGAGTTTTATTCAACCATGGAGACGGCCAATATTATTGGGGTGAGTCGTAAGACAATTTTCCAATGGGCGAGGGATGGCAAGATAGATGCGACAAAGGTAGGTCGTAATTACGTGATTCCTCATGCCAGTGTTTTGAGAATGTTGGGTAAGACTGTTGGAAAAGACGGGAAGGTTGCTATTGAGAAAGCTATCGACAAGGCGTTAAAAGAATATGAGAAGACTTTTAGGTTGCTAGGTAGGGAATGAGACCAAAACGAGTATCTGTCGCAGAGGTAGAGTATATAGCATTTCGCCTAGCGGAGAGGTTTATGACCTGGGATGAACCGATACCTGAGTTCGGTTCGCGCTTCCCAAATATTCTTGAAAGCTGCCTAGCTCAACCATTCATCTCTTTTAGCAAAAAGGATTTGCACCGGGGCCTAGTGGGGAAGGCTAGCACTCTGTTTTACTTAATGATAAAAAATCACCCTTTCCAAAACGGCAATAAACGTATAGCTATTATGACCCTGCTCCACTTCCTATATAAAAACAACAAGTGGCTCAGTATGAGTAATGAGGACTTGTATAACTTTGCTGTCGGTGTGGCCAAAAGCAAGAGAACCTCTCGCGAGAAAACGATAATCAACATCCATGACATGCTGAAAAAGCATATAGTTGAATCCTCTTCTACGAGATAGAACCTAAGCCAGGGTGATATCGTGAAGGACGTTCGGACTGAGATTATGAAGAATACTGAGGTTTGGGTGCCTAGGTTGGTTTGAATATGTAGATGTGGAAACGCCGCCCTGGATGAGCGGAACGTCTCCACTCGGGCGGCGATGATGTTGTCAGGCTGGCTTGCTACGACCCCCGCCGACGGTGAACCGTTTAGTCGTACGTATCGGCCGAAAAAGGAGCCTCTTACCCCACGGCCAGCGTGACTTGCCGGCTCTCCATTGAGCAACGGTGGTGAACGACCGGGAGTTGTCGACGCTCTCCAGCACCAGGACGACCTGATACCGCTCTGGGGTGAACCCAAGAGCTATCAGGTGCCTAGGGCCCAGAGCCTTTGGACTTCCAAGGTCTCGCATTTCGTCCCGAGAGACCTTCTTGAAGAAACTCTCGGTTTCCCCCCAAACCATCCACGTAGTCGCCCTGACTGCAAAGTACTTCACTGCTTAACCTCCTTCTTGTACTTCTCCTTGAGACCCCTGATGGCGTCGAGAACGTCGTTGTCGAAGACGGTTCCATCTTGACCATCCTGCACCAGGACGCCCAAGAAATACTTCTCGAGAATCCTCAACCGCTCATACTCTGACGTCTCCTTCAAAACGCGCGTCACCATAATGACCATATGACCTCCTTGGGTGTCAACGAGAAGATAACAATGTTATCGTGTGTGTGTCAACCTTGGAATCAGAGACTGGAGGATGTTAGAGCCTATGTGATAGGCTTATCCTATGACAAAGTATGTCCTTAACTCAGGTGGCCTGAGAAATAACCCCGAAGCAGCAAAGAAGTTCTTTTCTGAAGTAACTAAAGATCTGGGAGAGACTCCAAAAATTCTTTTGTGTTTCTTTGCTCAACCACGGGAGGATTGGGAAACAAAATTTGCTGATGTGGTGGAGAATTCTAAAACATTAATGTCGGGGATTAACCCTGTTTTTGAAATGGCCTTACCTGATAAGTTTGAAGAACAAATGGAAAACACTGATGTTGTATATATGTCTGGTGGAGATGACCACCTATTACTGTATTGGCTAAAGCAATTTGATATTCCTAGAGCTTGGGATGGCAAGGTAGTGGCTACAAACTCCGCTAGCTCCGATATATTGTCTAAACACTTCTGGACGTGTGATTGGAGACAACTAATGGATGGTTTGGGAATACTCCCAATAAAGTTTATTCCTCACTACAAATCTGACTGGGGTATAGATGACCCAAGGGGTCTAATAGATTGGGAAGCAGCATATAAAGAGTTGGAAGGCTACGGAGACACCTCACTTCCCATCCACGCACTAAAGGAGGGCGAATATATTGTTATAGAGAAATAGTAGGGTCAGGGACTGGAGGATGTTAGGAACTTCTATGATATACAGATAGTGACCAAAAGGAGGTCGTTTTGAGCCTAGACAGTACAACCACTGAGACTCGTCCGATTTGGCGAAGCGTCCTGATCATTTTCGGTTCCCTCGCATTCTGGGCGGGCCTGGTGATTGCCTGGCCAATTCTGAAGGATTGGCAATCCACCAGCGCGGCCCTCATCTTCACTGGGCTTTTGTACGAGCTTGTCCCAGCCGTGCACCTGAGGATGAAGGACCCAATCCGTCCGAAGCCCATATGGGGGGCAGTCCCCAACTGTTTGGCTAGTGCGGTGATGAACATCATCGCATCTGTCGTCCTTGTGGCCCTATTAGCCGCTACTGGCGTTCTGGCCCTGTGGCCCGGTAACGGGATATGGTTAAGGAGGGCACGCCAATAGGCCCCGTTCGTCGGAGAAGGAACCCCCTTCGCATCGGCGTCGGGGGTTCCATATTTCTAGATACTAAGTTGCTTACTATGGGTGGTATCGTGAAGGACGTTCGGACTGAGGTTATGAGGGATACTGGGGTTTGGGTGCCGGAACTAACTATCTAAGGTTTTTTACAAACATAAAAAACGGGTGACTTGTGTGAATCAAATGACTTATTTAACGACCCCCTCATTGCTTGTGCGTCTGATTTAGCTATATCTCCCATTTTCTGCTCCAGGACAAGCGTAAAGCCTGCTCTTCCAACTTGT
>MHIS01000014.1:0-18646 GCA_001817635.1 Candidatus Colwellbacteria bacterium GWA2_46_10 | reverse complement strand
TTAGCCAGAACATAAAGGTTTTTCGTGATATATATCTCTCGTGCGAGGTAAAGATAAAGATGCCGCCTGACTTTAAGACCCTATATGTTTCATTTAGGGCTTTCTGACGATTGTCTTTTCCTGGGATTTGAGCCCATCCGTTGTTTGCAAAAATTGCTCCATCAAAAATGTTATCACCGAAATCAAGTTGCGTAGCATCACCGATACGGTAGTCTATCTTAAGATTTTTTGCCTTAGAGACACTTAGGGCCGCTTCAATCATCTCAGGAGTTATATCAACTCCGATAATCCTGTATCCAGCCCGATAGAGCGGTATGGTTGTTCTCCCCGAGCCACAACCAAGATCTAATATGGATGTGTTTGGCTTAAAATACTTTTCAATTAATATCTTTTCGCTTTCCCAAAATCCCCTCTCTGCAATTTCTTCAAACTCACTCCTTGTAGCTACGGAACTAAACTCGGCAATGCTAGCTTCTTTTATCCGAATTTCTTTTGACTCTTCCACATTAAGACTGTACCACACCATACAACCCGCTTGTTAGGGTCGGTTATACAAAGGTATTATAACTATTCTGAGAGATGGGAATTATATGAATATGTTGAGGGAGGGGTTGGGTTTGATTATTCATCAAGCTTAACTTCAGCATCTCTATCGTAAGCAGGAGAATGTATTAGAAACATTTTTACTGTTCCACCTTCAGTTTTGTAATCGTAGGGAGTATCTTTGGGAACTATTACTAGGTCCATTTCTTCTACGGGAATATCCTTACCATCTATAGTAAATAGCCCCTTGCCTTCGAGCACTAAATAGGCTCTGTCTGATTTAGTGGATTTAACCTTGCCGTGTCTGTTGCTTAACTCTATGTATAGCCCACTTAAATTAGGAAAGTCTTCGCTCGTGTTGTAAACCCAAGCCTTAAATCCTTCCCAACCTATTTCATTGGCGTCTTTTAGTGAATACTTCATTCCTTAAATACTATCACGAGTTCGATTCCCGTTAGGGGCATCTTTCAAAAACCAGTGTTGAAGGGGCTAAAATAGGTGGGTGGCATCGTGAAGGACGTTAGAACCAGGATTATGGAGAATGCTGGGGTTTGGGTGCCTAATTTACTGTTTAGAGGCTAATGTCTGCTGCTTTGTCCTGACAGTCTCAGTCATCTTTTTCGTGCTTACATAACCAAGTGCGTCAATATCGGGATCGTATAGTTCAATCATATCAAGGTCTGGTCTTTCAAACACTCGTGCTCCTTTGATTTCTTTACCATCCAGTAAAGACCGTTTTAGCTCAACATACTCTTCAGATTCTAAATAAAAGTCTAGGTCTCCGACGTGATGTCTATATGGGTCGGGCTTACGGACATAGAGATGTGTGTAGGTTGTCTCTAGGATATCATCTTTGGCCGGGATAATGATTGATTTGTGAAGACGAAAGTATTTTTGATTAAAATTATCTGAGGGTTCTGTAAGTTTCTCTCGTATTTTAGTCAGAGTTTTATATTCGTCTTCGTAATGACAGAACACACCGATATTTCCGGCATTAGGAAGATATTTACCAAAAGACTGCTTACATAGTTGGTAGCAGGAAAAATGGATATGCTCTATAGCTTTTTTAAGCTCTGTCTCATCATCAATGGGGCTAAATCGATATAGTTTCATATCCAAAGCATACCAAAGTTCGAGCCAAAATCGCCAGGGCTAGGGGTTAGAAAATGTTAGGGCTTGTCTACAAACTTTTCTATCTCTACCAAGTGCTCTTTTATATGATCGGTATCAATCCCAATCCACTTTGACGGCGTAAACTCCTTGTCTGACCAGATTCTTTTGTTAAGAAGGTTATCTGGTATTTTAGGGTAAGCGTTTATAAGGTCGTGGGACGTCTGAAGAAACTCTTTATAGATATAGTCCCAATCGTATGAACGCCTAGTGAGAATACTCTGACGATTGAACTCATCGTAGTCATTTATAAAGGTAATCTCTTTACCATCGATTAGGCGGTTTATCTCCTCAATCCTCGCTATATTCCATCCACTTACATGAGCAATAATATCTTGCAGGTTCCATTCGCCGAAAAGTTTAATCCTTCTTTTGTCTTGAGGAAATCTTAGTACCGCAGCGTCAAAAGACTCTATGGCCTCCTGCAGTATATCTGTCTTCATCCCATAAATCCTATCACAAGTTCGATTCCCGTTGAGGGTATGCTGAAATAGTTAGTGTTTATGGAGGTTAAATAGGTGGGTCAGTTATACAAAGGTATTATAACTATTCTTAGAGATGGGAATTATATGAATTGGTTGGGAAAACAGGTAAAACTAGCTGCTGGATAAAGCAGCTTCTTTGAGCTCAGGGAATTTTTCGGTGCCCATATCTCCCATGGTGAAGTGCCCCATACCTGTTATCTTGTGCAACTTTGCGGACGGCAGAGTTTGCATGACCGTATCGACAGTCCTCTCAACACCATCTGTATCTTCGTTGTCTGCCAGGAAAACGTGTATATGGCTTACTCTTTCCTGGATATCCGGAGATATTTCAAAACCTAATAAAGTATCACGCTCTGGTTTTGTGGCGTACATATACGGGGCAACTAATATCAACTTATCTACCTTAATGTCGTTCTCACTTAGCCAACGCAGCAGAAATCCCGCACCACAACTGTGTCCGACTAGGATAGTTTCTTCGTTAACATCAAAGCGCTCGAATTCCCTCCTCCAGTTCTCATAAACTGGTTTGTGGGGGGGCTGGCATTTCTGGTGTCTGGGTAAAGATGCCCTCTATAAGAAGTTGCTTCTGCAGCCAAGGAAACCAGTGGGAGTTGGTTGAAGATGGATATTTATCGCTAAAGTATTCATCTGCATCACAGCAGCCGTGAATAAGTAGTGCTGTTTTCATCCCTTAAATACTATCATGGGTTCGATTCCCGTTAAGGGGCACCCCTTAAGAGCTAGTGTTCAAGGGGATAAAATAGGTGGGTGAGCGACGGGATTCGAACCCCCGTCTTTAGGTTAAAGGTATTTACTCTTTTTGAGCGGGTAAGGGGAATCGAACCCCTTTCATCAGCTTGGAAAGCTGAGGTAATACCAGTATACGATACCCGCACTTCTTGAACCCTAATAATTAGGTAGTGGACCTGTCGGCTTTTGGTCAACCTGTACCTCCGGAGGGATTCGAACCCCCATTTTCAGGTTCGAAGCCTGACGTGATATCCATTTCACTACGGAGGCCCTTGCCCTAATCAAATTAATAGGATGCGCTTACAAAGTATCAAAACTACCTTTATTTTCAATGGCAAGGGCATTAATAGCTCAAGAAATCTACTATATCGGGGTCATCGGCACTCTCTATGTTCTCTTGATTAGAAACTAGATATACCGTCCCGCTATCGTTTCCTAGAGCTTGGCTCCATGACATATTGACCCCCTCGCAGGGTACTACCCCGGTACAGTTGGCACCCACTACAAATTCCCCACCACCATCAATCTGATGCCCCATTTCAAAGTTCTTTTTTGATATGGAGGTATACTCCGCCCCGGTTTTCAGATACTGGACGGAGAAGCCGCTAATATCTGCTGTTGAGGTACTGTTGTTTTGAATTACAATCCTTTCCCGTCCTTCATCCGCACCCTCTGCATCGTAGATTACGCTAGTTATGTCCAACTCTATTGTTGCCTCAGGTTCTTCTGGTACGGGTTCTTCTTCACCACCTCCTCCATCCCCGCTTTCACCCCCATCATCATTCGGAGGACTCTCTTCTTCATTGCCGCTATCCTCCTCTCCAGACTCCACCACTACCGAATTCTTCTCTCTGGGAGTACCCATAACATTATCTTCTCCTTCGTAGGTGCCCCAGCTATTCACATCTACTCTCTCTGCGCTTCTATAGTCTGGCGAAGCGCTGCCTCCAATGTTTTCCCAATTTACGCCCACATCCACCACTTCATCCACTAAGTTACATGAAGCATCAAAAAGTCTTAGGGTCTCTTCGCTGTTATTGATAGTTCCTGTGAACGTAATGTCCGCTGGGATTGTGCCAACCATATACACGCCATCCTGACTTTCAGAAACTAAAATACGTTTCAGGAGAAGATAATCCTCTATCCTTCCGCTCAAAAAGATCTCTATTTCCTTGTCTTTGTCCAGTAGCTGCCAGCCAGATAGGCGTAGCCCTCTGTCTATATCCGTAGACAGCTCTATCCATTCATCTGAAGTAGAGGACGCGTTTCCTCCCCAGGCCACTTCATTGATCAAAACCGTGCGGGTGGGCTCATTGAGATCGTCTTGCGAACATGCCTCTTCTCCCGGTTCACTACTTTGACCGCCAGATCCTCCCCCGCTAGAAAAGTTGGTCTGTTCAGTTTTTTCTTGAGGAGCACTGTTTTGCTTTCTTGGAGTACCCATTATTCCCGAACTTCCTGCACCGCTGTATGTGTGCCATTCGTTACTGTCCGTCCTCTCCGCAGTTCTATATTCGGGAGAAGCGCTGCCCCCAATGTTTCGCCAATTGGTTCCTACGTTCTCCACCTCATCTACTAGCACGCAGTTCTTATTGAATAGCTGAAGCTTTTCATCGCTGTTTTGAATTACTCCCGTATATGTTTTATCCGCCGATACGCCGCCTATCTCCCAATTCCCATCAGGATTTTCCGATGCAAGGATACGGCGAAGAAGGTAGTAGTCGTCCATTTTATCTTCTTCAGTAAAGATAATTGCAATCGACTGATCTCCATCCAAAAGTTGCCAACCGTCCAATGATTTATCTCCGCCGGGGTTATATAGCTCAATCCATTCCTCGGATGTGTTATCAGCCCTACCCGCCCAAGCCACTTCGTTAATAAGTATCTCTTTGGTTGGACTAGCATTAGTATCCACGCACCGACTAAAATCACCCTCGCTCGCATTCTCTTCTTTTACCTCCGGATCTTCCTCACTGACCTCTTTGCTGTTTGGGGCTTTGGGGGTACCCAACACACCCTCTTCCACGGCCTCACTAAATGTATGCCACCCCAAGTCATCCGATCTTTCCATAGTGCGTCTGTTGGTACTGTCCCCGGATGGCCAACTAGGGTCAGCGTTCACCTTGTCTACCAGCTCACAATTAGAGTTAAGAAATTTAAGGGATTCATCTTCATTGGCTATGGTGCCGGAATATATTAAATCTGCTATTATCCCCGGAACCGAGTTGTCATCGCTTCTTTCCAGCACAAAAAATCCTCCGGGAGGTATTGTTGTTCCATCGGGAAAAACTATCTCTATATCTCCATTGGCATCTTTAATTTGCCACCCACTTATATCCACACTCCCGGACGATGTATTTCTAAGCTCTATCCACTCATCGCTGTAGTTTAGATCCTGGGACTCTAATCCTCCCATCCAGGCTACCTCGTTAATAATGATCGCTCCTACCTTAGGATCTATATCCGAATCCAGATTGCACTCTTTTGCCCGAGTTATCGGCTGGTCGACCAAAACTACCTCTCCTTCCTCAACTGCATCTATGGTTCTTATATTCTCCTGCTTTGCCTCTTGGGGATAATCCTTCACATCCAATACCTCCACAAAATCCTCGCTGCTATTACCAAACATATTGGATAGAGCCTCTTCTGTTGATGCTAAAAATTTAGGAGGAGTCTCTGCGCCGCCCACAAAAAATCCTCCTATTCCAACAATTATTATGGAGGTTAACCAAAACGTGTATATCCAATAGCCCTTACCCGGCATTTATTGTTCAGATCCTACTTAAACCCCCAAACCGGCAAAATTAATATCAGGAGCGCCAACACCGCGAATATAGCTATGGATCTAAGAGCCACGTCTTTAGAGAAAGTACCCTTAAAATGATGGATGAGGGCATCGTGGAAAACGAACGTAAACAGTACCAATACCGCTGAACTGATAAGGAAGCTGGTTGGGAAAAAGGAGGTTACCCAAGCGACTTGCATCACGAGCATTCCCTCCAGAGCTGCCACTAAACTCAAAAGCTCCGGTTTCTCCGGGGTCATTACCGTAAAAAACTCCCTAAAAAGGAAAAACACCAGTACAAAAAAGGGTATTGACGCGATCAAATGAAGGGAGAAGAGACTTGCCAACCCGGTCATTAAGACTAGGTGCATGAGGTAATAGAGATTTTGCCTCCTCACAAAGATCAAATTCTTTATGCCAAGCAAAAGGAAGCCTAGAGCGCTGAGGGCGAGGTTAACGTAAAACCCTACTAATTCGCTTACCTGGGGAGCAAAAACAATGACTACGCCAAGCACTATGGCCGAGACTATGAACTTAGTCGCTCCTAAGGCTGGCTTTAAATACAAAAAGATGAATAACGTACCGAAAAACAAAAACTTGAAGAAGCTAAAGTCTCCTGTGCGTAGCCAGAAGATAGCTATGGCTAAAAACGTTGCCCTAAGTGCTAACGGTGATACCGGACTCTTCAGAGCTAATTTTAACTTTCCCACCATCTTTAATCTTCCCTCCTATTATCTTATCAGCCAGTTGGTCTAAAATCATCTTTTGGATCAATCTTTTGACCGGACGAGCTCCGTATTCAGGGTCAAATCCATTTTTAGCAATATATTTTTTGGCAGATGCATCTATAATAACTTTAATTCCTCTTTCCTGGAGACGTTCTATCAACTCTTGCAACTGGATTTCCACGATCTTCTCAATGGAGGGCCTATTGAGAGAGTTGAAGATAATGACTTCATCCACGCGGTTGAGAAACTCTGGCTTAAAGCGCTCTCTCAACTCCTCTTTGATGGATTTTCGGTATTCGTCTTCTTTCTTTTTGACCTCAGCCTTGGTGCCGGCGGTAAATCCCACCCGAGACATCTCTCTTGAGAGATGGCTTCCCACATTGGACGTCATGATAATGATGGTATTTTTGAAGTTAACGGTTCTCCCTTTACCATCCTTCAACCTCCCGGCATCTAGCACCTGCAAGAGAATATTGAATACCTCCGGGTGAGCTTTCTCTATCTCATCGAAAAGAATTAAGCTGTATGGTCGGTGGCGCACTATCTCCGTCAGCTGTCCACCTTCATCAAACCCAACATATCCAGGAGGAGAGCCTATAAGCTTAGCGGTATCGTGGCGCTCCATGTACTCGGACATGTCTATCCTAATTAACGCTTTATCGTCGTTGAACATAAATTGGGCCAGGGCTTTAGCGAGCTCGGTCTTGCCTACCCCGGTTGGCCCCAGGAACATAAATGAGCCCATGGGACGATCTATGGGCGCGAGCCCTGCCCGCGCTCTTCTTAGGGCGCTTGAAACCGCGCTAATCGCTTCTTCTTGTCCCACAACCCTTCCTCCCAAAACTTCTTCTATCCTTACTAACTTATCCGCCTCGGTCTCCATAATGTTTTGCAAAGGAATACCGGTCCATTTTGAAATAACCTCTGCAATGTCTTCCTTGTCCACCTCCTGTTTGAGGAACCCCTCCTTGTCCCGCTTCTTGGATGAGGTAAAGTATTTCTTCTCGTAGGTTTCATATTCTTTTTCTGCTTTGGGAAGCTCTCCGTAGGTTATCTCGGCTACCCTAGTAAGATCTCCGTCTCTTTCGGCCACCTCTCTTGCGCGCCTCAAAACATCTACCTGCTCACGTAGAGCATTTAGCTTCTCGAAAACCATCTTCTCGGCATCCCAACTGGCGGAGAGCCCTTCGTTTTCATCTTTCAACGTATCAAGTTCTTTTTCTATATCAGTAAGTCTGCCTGCGCGCTTTGTCGAAGTTTTTTCTTTCTCCAGAGCCGCTCGTTCCACCTCCAGGGCAGTAATTTGTTTGCGTAGCTTATTGATACTTGAAGGCATGCTCTCTGACTCTAAACGCCTTGAAGCAGCTGCCTCATCAACTACATCCACCGCCTTGTCCGGCAAGAACCGGTCACTTATATACCTTGCGGAAAGACCTACTGCCGCCACCAGGGCATCGTCGCTAATGCGCAAGCCGTGATGCAGTTCATACTTTTCCTTGAGTCCCCTTAGAATCGTAACGCTGTCTTCGATGTTCGGTTCCTCTACAAATACCGGTTGGAACCTGCGCTCCAGGGCAGGATCTTTCTCCATATATCTCTGGTATTCCTTAGTTGTGGTTGCCCCTATGGCGTGGAGATCTCCCCGGGCGAGAGCCGGTTTCAAAAGGTTAGAGGCGTCCACGGCGCCTTCGGCCGCTCCTGCCCCTACGATCATGTGGATTTCATCAATAAAGAGAATAATTTCTCCTTGGGCGTTCTTGATCTCTTTGATAAAGGCCTTGAGCCTGTCCTCGAACTCACCTCTGAACTTTGTGCCCGCGATCAAGGATCCTATATCCAAGGCAATTAGCTGTTTCCCTTTGAGGGTTTCTGGAATATCTCCCGATACTATCCTCTGAGCCAATCCCTCTACAATGGCGGTTTTCCCCACTCCCGGTTCTCCGATCAAAACCGGGTTGTTCTTGGTGCGGCGAGAAAGGATTTGAACTACTCTGCGCAATTCCTCTTCTCTCCCCACGACCGGATCCAGCTTTCCCTCCTTCGCCATATCCGTCATGTTGATGGCATATTTGTCCAAGACCTGGAAAGTGGCCTCGGGGCTTTCGTTGGTAACCTTGGCGCTACCACGCAGCTTCGACATCATACGCAAAGCGCTTTCTCTCTTTACTCCCAAGTTCTCTAAAAGCTCTTTGGCGCCGGAGTCTACCTCCAAGACTCCCAAAAGAAGATGTTCGCAGGAAATGAATTCATCTTTGTTGGCCATAGCGCTCCTTGCAGCCCGGTCTATGATCTTCAAAATCTCTCTTGAAAGATATATCTGGCCGATAGAGGCGGTGGAGAATATCTTAGGAAGCCTGCGTAGCTCCTCGTCAATTTGCATACTTAAAGATTCAAGCTCCGCCCCCGATTTTTCCAGGATGGGCCTCACTAACGAATCGTGGTCAGCTATCAAAGCAGCCAAAAGGTGGAGTACCCTAAATTCCCCATGGTTTTGGGCGCTAGCCAGGTCCTGAGCTTTCTGAAGCGCTTCTTGAGCCTTGACGGTAAAACGATTAAAAGAGTTCATTTTGGCTTATACAATACTCAAATTGTACCAAAGTATCAAGTGTGTGGCACTTCCTATTAAGTACGCTCAAAGCTGTGGATTGAGTGAGTATGAAAAGGGTTTGGAGAAAGTATTGGTATCTATAAACCTAAAAATGGGAAAAGCCGCCTCGTGAGAGCGTCGTCTGTTGAGACGGCCCTCCCAGTCATCGGCGGCGTGTGGTATCAGTCGTTTCCAACCTTCGTCGTACTGTCAAGCGTCAGCACGGCTTCGCATTGCGGACAGCGGTCCATGACCCCATAGAGTCCCCGCGACTTGCCAACGATGATCTTCGCGGTGAACTGCGTCACGGGCGCGGGATCGTGAGCATCCCAGATCCAGTGATAGGTCACTGGATAGTCACACTCGTTACACGTCCTGCTCTCTGAGGACATCATGCGGTATCACCCTCCTTAGGTACGTAGGGTAAGGGAACCACACATAATGCTATTAGTCAAGACAATGCTCCCCCTAATAGACGACGTTAGAACCTATTTCAGGGCTTTAACTCTAGAAACGTGACCCCCTAGTGAACAATGTTAGAACCTACTTGGGAGTATAATCTGATGTATGGGCTTGGTTGATGCTTTAAGTGGGAACATCTCACATTTTAATAAGGTTTTTGTACCAGCCCAAAACGATATTGCAAAAAGAATAGAGAATATAAAAGACCCGCATCTAAGCATAGTCTTCGCTGGTTTTCTGAGCCTTATGGCGAACAGGGTCATCGATTATTTTTTTAAACCAGAGCAGGGAAATCTTATAAAAGTAGTTAAGAACTATGAGCGTAGGGATGCCGATGAATTATTAATAACACTGATTATTTGGTTCTGGATAGACCTTGGTAATTTGGGCGGGTTAGATAGACAAGAAAGTAAAGCGACGCTCGCCGAAATTTTGAATACCCCAAAGCAAGGGCTAGAAGAAAAAATTAAACGGTTAGAACATAGCAATGTGGGTGAAAGCGAGATCTTGTGGGAACAAGTCTCCAAAGTTCTTAAAATTAATCGAGGGGCACAGGGGGGATATCTGGCATTCAGAATACAGCTGTCTAAAATATGTAAAGAGGCCTACCTAGAGATGGGGAGAGACTTACAATAAAAACAAGCCTGCTCCCTCTATTGGACGAGTTCAGAACTCTGGATTAGGTAGAAATATCACGAGAATTGGGCAATCTGGGCTTGACCGCTCCTCATCTGTGGATTGCCTAAATCCCCAGAAGTATTTTTCTAACCCCCTCGGATGTCTGGTTGCTCGCCAGCGTCCCGCTTATGAGCTTTTGGACAATTTCTTTCGGCATCAAAATTTTACATATCTTAAGCTGTTTCTTTTCCAACTTGTCTGCTAATGATTGAATAGTTCTCTCAAAAGTCCTGTTGCAATCTATCACGCTTTCCGTATCGAATATCGGATACTCCGATGGCGATACCACAACCAAAGTTCTTCCTGGAAATCCAAGAGATTTGGCAATCCGCTTTCTTTTCTTAACTTTCGAAGAAACACAGGCAAGTATTAGAGTTCCCTCACTACGAGGATTTATGTTCAAAACAATGAAGTAGTGGGGCTCACTTGAAGAGAGCTCTTTCTCCTCATAGTAGTAGACTGAGCCAGTCTCAATTGTTTCTGAGATAAGAGAATAGGACGAATTTCCCATCGAGTTTTAGCGTATCGGTTATCTCCAGTACTCAGCAACCTTATAATCCTCCTCGAAAAGCTCTTGCGACGCACAAAGGATGTCTGCGGACAATGTAAATTGATCGTCCGTGATGCCACTCGGATTTTTAAAGAAGTCTGAGTATGACATCGATTCTCGAGTCGTTCCCTTTGATTCGAGTGCCAACTTAAACTTATTCCACTCTGGATAGCGATGGGTGACGTCGACCAAATTAGACGCGGAATTATCTCCGAATTTATTATATGCAAAGTCGAGTGCCTCGAGCTCGCTTTTTGAGAATACGTCTGCATCAACGTCTGCTCTGGAAACTATAGTATTTTCAATACCTCCAAGTCCCAGATAGGTTGCGGCATATTTCCGCTCTGCTTCATCAAGAAAGTCAGAGAACTCAATAATGTCTTTTACGGATGACCCAACTGGGCCGAGGGGCATAGCAAGATATGTGTCGTTAGTTATGGGGCGACCATATCGCCTCAAATGAAACCTATCCGCAAGATAGATCAATTTGATAAGTTTTAACTTATCTATTTGGTCACCTTCCTTCTTGGTAAGGTAATTTGCCACTTGGGTAGCCTTTTTGTGGTCAAACTCGAGGAGCATTTTCATACCTCTATATATTATACAACGAAAATGAAAGTGGTCTTGTGCTGTCCACATAGCTTGCTCCCCCCTATTAAACGCACCCATAACTCTGGATGCCCTATTGGACTAGAACTCCCTCTGTCCTCATAACTGTTTCGTCTATTTCCTTGCTCGTTGTGAGGTTTCCCAGGGTAAAGCGAATGCTTGATCCTGCTCTTTCTACGGAGTAACCCAAAGCTAGAATTGCTTTAGAAACTTTGTTAGACCTAACAGAACAAGCTGATCCGGCGGAAACTGCCACTCCGGACAAATCAAACCTAACTACCAAGTTATCGTTTCCCCTGCCTGGGAAATATACATTGAGATTCCCTGGCAAACGGTTTTCCATACTGCCGTTTACTTCTATTCCGGGAACTACTTTCCTCAACCCATCTAAAAGCCGATTGCGCAAAACCATTAATTCTCTGCTCTTTGTGCTTCTTTCTTTGATCAAAAGTTCCAGTGCCTTTCCAAATCCCGCTATCGCAGGCGTATTAGGAGTTGATGCCCTCAAGCCAAATTCATGACCGCCTCCTATTAATTGGGGTTTAAGGTGCGGCAGGAATGTTTTCCGGATATAAAGGGCACCTGCACCCTTAGGGCCATATACCTTTTGGGAAGAGAGGGTCAGGGAATCTATTCCCAACGCCCTTACATCAATTTCTATAGAGGATACGGCCTGTACGGCATCGGTATGGAATACTGGGTACATTGAATTATGTTCTTCTTTAAAAGATTTAATAAATTGGGCTATCTTTTCTATCGGCTGGATAGTCCCTATCTCATTGGAGGCAAAAATAATGGAAACTAATATAGTTCTTTCATCTAAAGCTTTTCTTAACTCTTCCGGATCCACAAAACCATCCTTTGAAACCGGCAACTTAATCACCTCCGCCCCTCTTTCTGCGAGAGCCTCTACGGTTTGACTCACAGATTCATGTTCTATCTCGGAAATAATAATCTTAGGGCTATCTATCTTAGATCCCTCAAAGATGCCGTCTATTACAAGGTCATTAGCTTCACTCGCGGAGGATGTAAAAATAACCTCGTCAAAGTCGGCATTTATCTCATCGGCTATGATGATACGAGCTTTATCCAATACAGCCTGTGCCTCTTGGCCAAATGAGTGCAATGAGCCGGAGTTCCCAAACTTTTTTGAAAAGTACGGCTTCATATACGCCATAACCTCCGGGGCAACTGGGGTAGAGGCGGCGTAGTCCAGGTATATAGGTTTCTTCCTATTCATCCTTGCCCAAGAGTCCCTCTACTTTACCTGCAATAGTTTTTAGTACTTTCTGGTCTTTTGCGACCAAGGTAAACCTAAGCAAGGGTTCAGTAGCAGAGGCTCTGATATTGAGCGCAAATTTCTGTGCGTACACCGTAAGTCCGTCCAACTCACTTATCCGAACTTGTTTATCTTGTACAAAATAGGCCTTGAGTTTATCTATTGCTCCCTCAGGAGAGCTCACTTTGAAATTCACCTCCGGTAATCTAATGAAATCTTCTGTGTCTCCAACTTCGCTTAACGCTTTACCGCCCCCCTTTAGTGAAGATAGGTAATTAATCATGTACACAGCCGCTAGAATCCCCGAATCTGCGTAGAAGAAGTTTTTGAAGTAGAAGTGGCCGGTGTATTCTGCTCCCAACTCCGCGTTGTGTTCTTCCATAGCTTTTCTGATGAAGTAATATCCTACTTTTGTTTGCACTACCTGTTCGTTAGGCATAGTGAATTCAGCCAAAGCCCTAGAGTCCAATACATATGGAGGGTTAAACCCACCTTTTATACATCGAAAGCTTTCGTACGAGCTTAAAACACTACCTTTCTCGTCAAAGAAGAACACCCTGTCTCCATCTCCATCAAAAACCGCACCTATATCAACTTGGGTTTTCAATACAGCCTGCCCCACATCATCTATTGCACCTTTGGTCAGAGGATTTGCTCCGTGAGCCGGAAACTCTCCATCAGGATTGTCGTTTACAAAAACCGCTTCCACCTGGGAGTGGTTTAAGTAGAGCTCTTTTAGAACCATGCCCGTTGAACCATTAGATGAGTCAAAGAGAACTCTCACCTTGTTCGGTGTGTTTATAAACTGCCTTAGAAAGTTGGCGTACTCTTTAACGTAATTCATTGAATTAGCTTCCACATCTCTTCCCCGCCGATGGGTCCTTTAGTGTCCGCCGCCTTAACACCGTTGTCTTCCTTGGGATTATGGGAAGCCGTGATCATGATTCCTCCCACAGCTCCTAGATGATGGATCAGGAAAACAAGCATGGGGGTGGTCATAAGGCCAACGTTCTCTACCTTGATATCCTTGAACTCACCAAGAGCCAGTTTGGCAGATTCATATAACGAAGGAGAGCTGTTGCGAGCATCCCTCCCCAAAATAACCGTTCCTTTTTTGAACACCTTAGCCGCCAAACTCCTAGCCACGACGGCAACTAGGTCCTCGTCTATCATTTCCGGGTATACCCCCCGTATATCGTATTTCTTGAAAGCCGCCCTCCTGGAGGTCAAATCCATGGTCATTTAATAGTGATCGTATCACAATCACGCCTTTCCCTGCCATCCTTTTTGTTGTTAAATGATGGAGCATGGGCAAGAAGAGTAAAGCTAAGAAAAGAGAGCGAAAAGAGGAGGAGGAAAAGAAGCGCGGACTCCGCCCAGAAACCAAGGCTAGTATTTTAGCCGTTGTCTTTCTTGGCTTAGCAGTTATCTTTTTTCTCTCCGGATTAGGCTGGGCTGGCCCCATTGGGCAATATATATACCTAGGACTAGAGACGTTACTCGGATGGGGCTACTATTTAATCCCCGCCGTTTTGGTTTTAATGGGCATTAACGCCCTCACTAAAAATGACCAGTTTCTGGCTACCCCCACCATTGTCGGCGCCATCTTCTTTGTCCTCTCTGGATTGGGAATACTCGATATCATCTCGGAGGGCACAGGCGGTTTAGCCGGGACGGTGCTCGGCAGTCTTGAATCATTTTTTGGAAAAGGCGCCTCTTTGATAATCAATCTAACTATCCTCGCTGCCTCCATGCTAGCCACCTTGAACATACCTTTGAATATCAAATTCAAATCTAAGGAAAGATCCAAGGAGGAGGAGCCCCGCGTTATCATGCTCCAGGACATTGACGATCATCCAACCGAAGAAGTTTCGGGTGAGCATAAAGAGGAGGCTAAACCCGCTCCCAAGACAGATGGGTTTGGACTCTTTAGTGACAGCGGACTCAAGGCAGCCCTTAAGGATTACAAATTTCCTCCTTTAAAACTTCTCAAAACCAGTTCTGACAAACCGATGGTTGGAGATTTGAGAGCCAACGCCAACATTATCAAACGTACGTTGGAAAGCTTCGGTATTCCCGTAGAGATGGGCGAGATTACCATTGGACCAAAAGTAACCAGGTACACCCTCAAACCAGCCGAGGGGGTAAAGCTCTCCAGAATCGAAGCCCTAAACCAGGACCTAAGCCTTGCTCTGGCCGCTCACCCCATCCGCATCGAAGCGCCCATCCCCGGAAAATCCTTGGTGGGTATAGAAGTTCCAAACAAGGTAGCGAGTATTGTGCGCTTAGGGCTACTCCTCCACTATCCGGAGTTTAGTAAGAGCAGCAATCTTAGTATCCCTCTTGGAAGGGATGTTTCAGGAGAACCCATATTCACTAGCATTGCCAAGATGCCTCACATGTTGATTGCGGGATCAACGGGAAGCGGCAAATCCGTAGCCATTCATTCCTTAATTGTCTCTCTTCTCTACAAGAACTCACCCGCCACCTTGAGATTTATTATGATCGATCCCAAAAAGGTAGAGCTGTCTGTCTACGATGGAATTCCCCACCTTCTCTCCCCCGTAATCACCGACGGCAAAAGAGCAATTGCGGCCCTCAAATTCGCCATCCAGGAAATGGAGCGTCGTTATGAACTGCTTCTTGATGCGGGTAAGAGAGATATTGTGGGGTATAACAAAGACAGAAATGATGACATCTTGCCGTACATGGTAATCATCATTGACGAGCTCGCCGACTTGATGAGTACTTTCGGGAGAGAAATGGAAAGCGCCGTTGTGCGCTTGGCCCAAATGGCACGCGCTACGGGTATACACTTAATTGTCTCTACCCAACGCCCCTCCGTTGAAGTTATAACCGGCCTTATCAAAGCTAATATCACCTCTCGTATAGCTTTGCAGGTGGCAAGCCAGGTAGATTCTCGCACCATTTTAGATCACGCCGGTGCAGAAAAACTCTTAGGCGGAGGAGATATGCTCTTCATTTCATCCGAATACTCGAAGCCCAAGCGTATCCAGGGGAGCCTCATAGAAGAAGATGAAGTCTCCAGGGTAGTCGAGTTTATTAACGCAGAAAACAGGGGGGCTACCAGCGACACCCTAAGTGAGGAAATGGGAGAAAGTCTCAGTAAGCCCAACCTATACAATATGGATGGCGAAGGCGACGACGATTTGTATGACGAAGCGTTGGATGTAGTAATACGAGCCAAAAAAGCCTCTGCGTCCTTGCTACAGAGAAGACTAAGGGTTGGATACGCGAGAGCCGCCAGACTCCTCGATATCATGGAATCAAAGGGGGTGATAGGGCCGGCGGACGGGTCAAAGCCTAGAGATATTTTAATAGACATTCCCAAGGCAGCCGTCGATGAGTCATATGACGAAGGTGAAGCAGAGGAAGAAAATAACGAATACTATGGATGAGGTAGAAGATATAGTAGAGGTTTTAAAGAAACTAATGAAGTCCAAAGGGGTGGGAGCCGCAAAGCTAGCCAGCCTCACGGATGTTCCCAGTCGTTTCATAGACGCACTCCTCGAAGGCAACTTCGATCAACTCCCCTCTCAACCATACATCAGGGGATATCTTTTTAAGATATCGGTTACGTTGGGGGCAGAAAACGACTATCTATGGCAAGTATTTAGATCTTCTGTAGAAGCCCTCTCTTCCGGAGAAAAAGATCGCCTTCCTTCAAACCGCTTCGCCTTACAGAAGATGAGCAAATCAACTATGATCTGGATTCTTTCGGGAATAGTGGTGTTTTTGCTGATCAGCTTGAACTTCAACCGTATTTTGGGGAAACCCGATATAGAAGTGACTGTCCCAGATACAACCGAGGAGTCGGTTATAACAGTAACGGGGACGATTAATCCAGATGACCGACTAACCCTAAACGGAGAAATAATCTATACTAATGATATCGGGGTTTTCGAGAAGCAGGTTCAACTAGAGCTTGGGCTCAACACTTTAGATTTCAGAGCAAAACGTTATCTCGGAAGGGAAACCAAATTAGTGAAACAAGTATTCTATCAACCACCCACCATCGAAACAACAAATGACACCGGCCAAGAAGAAAACTAGAGAAGAGACAGTAAAAGACTTGGATAGTCTTCTGGAAACTCTCCGTACCAAGTACGGCGAGGAGGCCATTATGAAACTGGGAGACGCGAGGAAGGTAAAT
Source organism: Candidatus Colwellbacteria bacterium GWA2_46_10 (assembly GCA_001817635.1). Classification (GTDB taxonomy): domain Bacteria; phylum Patescibacteriota; class Minisyncoccia; order UBA6257; family Colwellbacteraceae; genus GWA2-46-10. The sequence continues at coordinate 1,846 of MHIS01000014.1, read as the reverse complement.
GTAGACGTTATCTCTACCGGTTCCCTATCGCTCGATATGGCTTTGGGAGTAGGGGGGTTTCCCAAAGGAAGGATTATTGAAATATTCGGGCCAGAGTCTTCCGGCAAGACTACCTTGGCTCTCTCCACCATTGCGCGCGCTCAAGCCAAGGGGGGTAGGGCAGCTTTTATAGACGCCGAGCACGGGTTGGACCCAGATTACGCAAAGAAAATCGGGGTGAAAACAAACGAACTTTTAATTTCTCAACCCAATAGCGGCGAGGAGGCTCTCAATATCCTCGAGAGCCTCATCCGATCAGGAATGATTGATATTGTGGTGATAGACTCCGTAGCCGCTCTGACTCCTAAGGCAGAAATTGATGGGGATATGGAATCTAAATTCATTGGCTTGCAAGCGCGCATGATGTCTCAGGCCTTGCGCAAAATTACGGCCATCGCTGCCCAAAGCGGCACGATCATTATCTTCATCAATCAGTTGCGCGAGAAGATCGGCATCATGTTCGGCAACCCAGAGACAACGCCAGGTGGAAGAGCTCTCAAATTCTATTCCTCGGTACGTGTGGATATACGACGCAAGGCACAGCTCAAGAAGGGCGAGGAAGTGATTGGCTCTCGCACCAAGGCGAAGGTGGTAAAAAACAAAGTAGCTGCTCCCTTCAGGGTCGCTGAATTCGATATCCTCTATGGAGAAGGTATTTCCTATGAGGGAGATGTTTTGGGGTTGGCTTTAGAATCTGGGTTAGTGAGGAAAGCTGGCGCCAGCTACAGTTTCGGAGAAACAAAATTAGGAGTAGGTATCGAGGCGGCCCGCCAAACCCTTAAGGATGATAAAAAACTTTTGGGAGAAATGGAGAAGGCTGTGATGAAGGCATCTGAACCCAAAGAATCTTAGGAGATTTTTTGATCAATAAATTCTTTAATCTTCCCGTATTCATTGATTCCCTCGCTGGGGATTAAAATGTACGCCTCTTCTCCATCATCCCCCAGGACTTTACTGCTTACTAAAAGTCCCGTGCTAAAATCCAACACTATACTATTGAATTTAATGTCGTCTATCCTCCCTAATTTATAGAAAACATCTCCCATGCTGAAGTTGGACTGACTTTTATTGATCTCTGGCAGAAGATTAAACATCACAGCCGTTTTGCGCCATGAGGATAGACTGCTGAACTTATTAAAGGCAGATTCTATTACCAAATGCTGGTTTTTCTCTCTGAAAAAGTCTCCCTCCGGAGCAAAACGGTTTCTAATGAGCCATATAGCATCTTCTCCGTTTAACTTTTGAGGTCCAGCCTTTAGAGTAAAGCCACTTACCGGATCGGTAACTGGGGAGGGCAAATCAATATCTACTCCTCCCAAACTGTCTATGGCTCTACTCACTATCCCCAAATCAACAACTATATATTTATTCACCTCTATACCCGTGATGGCGTTGACCCCCCCAAGAAGGTCATCTATCTTCCCCTCCTCGTATAGCCTATTTAACCTGAAGTACTCTTCTCCGAATTTTCCATAGAGATCCCTGGGGAGAGAAATTAGGTTCGCGGTGTTGCTTGCTTGGTGGTAGTGGAGCAAAACAATGGCGTCCGTAAGGTTGGGCGCGGCGTGCCACCTGCCTCCCTGTCCGGGTCCCACCTGTCCCAGCACAAGAATCGATAAATCCCCACTTTGGTTATCAAATGCTCCTCCGTCTTTATTAACTACCGACACCTTCTCGTTCCCCAAAAAGCCCTTTGCGGCAAAAGCTATGCCGGAGAGCAGTATCAATCCCAAAAAGGCGAAGGTGGTACGTTTAGACATTACTGCTATTTAGCTTATAAAAGTTTTCTAAAAGTTTTGCTACTAGA